>NZ_PVZF01000003.1:300000-408646 GCF_003002055.1 Kineococcus rhizosphaerae | reverse complement strand
TGGAAGGAGGAGGCGACCAGGACGACCGGTTCGGGGCCGTTGTCGCCCTGGACGACGGCGGACAGGGCGGCGACGCCGGTGGGGAACAGGGCGAAGGTGGTGCGCAGCGCCAGGGGGTCATCGGCGAACGGGACCAGGGTGGGGGGAGTCGTTCCAGGTGCTTCGGACACGGGCTTGCCTCTCCAACGGTGGTGACGTGGTGGACCACAGAGTCAACCCCATCCGTTTCGGGGATGTTTCGACGACGTGACCGAACTCATTGCGCCACGTCCGTCGTGCCGCCTGCCGTGGTGCCCGGGTGCCGGGGAGGGGCCGTCCACGGTGTTGGATCGTGCCGTGAGCGATTCCGCCGGTCGCGTGCCGGTCACCGGCTACGACGTCGCCCGCGCCGCGGGGGTCTCCCAGTCCACGGTCTCCCGGGCCCTGCGCGGGGACGTCCGGGTGGTCGGGCGGACCCGTGAGCACGTGCTGCGGGTGGCCCGCGAGCTGGGGTACGTCGTCAACGTCTCGGCGCGCACCCTCATCACCCGCCGGTCGGCGACCATCGCGATCGTCTCCGGGGACCTGCGCAACCCCTCCTACCCGGCGCTGGTGCAGAGCCTGCAGGAGCAGTTCCACGCCCGCGACCACCGCGTGCTGCTGATGTCGGACCACGACGAGGGATCGGGGCGCTTCGAGGAGGACCTGGAGGGTCTGCGCGGCGGGCTCGTCGACGGCGTCGTCTACCTCTCGGCCCGCACGGACTCCTCCGCCGTGGCCGAACTGGTCGAGGCCGGGTTGCCGCTGGTCGTCCTCAACCGCGACGTCGACGGCGCGCTGGGCCGGCGCGTGGACCGGGTGATCTCCGACAACGTCGAGGGCGGCCGGCTGCTGGCCCGGCACCTGCACGCCTGCGGGGCCCGGCGGATCGCCGTCGTGGCCGGGCCCGCGGACAACCCGAGCCTGCGCCGGCGGGCGAGGGGTTTCGCGGCGGAGCTGCGGCGGCTGGGCGTCCCGCTCGACCCTGCCCTCGTCCGCCGCGGCACCGTGACGCCCGCGTTCGGCCTCCAGGCCGCTCTGCAGCTGCTCGACGTCCCGGCCGCGCGCCGGCCCGATGCCGTGTTCGGGCAGACCGACTACATCGCCCTCGGTGTCCTGGACGCGGCCGGTCGGCTCGGTCTGCGGGTCCCGCAGGACCTGCAGGTCGTCGGCTACAACGACCTCGACTGGGCGGGCTGGTCCATGATCGACCTGACGACGGTCCGGCAGCCGCTGGCGGAGATGGCGCGGGCGGCGGCCGACGCGCTGTTCGCGCGGATGGCCGACCCCGCGGCGCCCCCGCTCCTGCGCAACTTCGCGGTGGAACTCGTCGTGCGGGGTTCCACGCGGTCCTGAGGCGCTCCCGAGGCGCTCCCCGAGGCGCAGCCGAGTCGCGAAACACGCTGTTCACACCCGCGAGACGGGACGGCAACAGCGGGCCAATACATTCGCAGTCACGAACTCGACGCGTGCTCAGGAGGTTCCCGTGGACATCGGTGTGTTCATCCCGATCGCCAACAACGGCTGGCTCATCTCGAAGTCCGCCCCGCAGTACATGCCGACGTTCGACCTCAACAAGGAGATCGTCCGCAAGGCCGAGGAGCACGGTCTCGAGTTCGCGCTGTCGATGATCAAGCTGCGGGGTTTCGGGGGTGAGACGGAGTTCTGGGACCACGCGCTGGAGTCCTTCACCCTCACGGCGGGACTGGCCGCCGTCACCGAGCGCATCAAGCTGTACGCCTCGACGGCGATCCTCACCCTGCCCCCGGCGATGGTGGCCCGCATGGTCTCCACGATCGACTCCATCGCCCCCGGCCGGATCGGGGTGAACATCGTCACGGGGTGGGCGCCGGGGGAGTACACCCAGATGGGCGTCTGGCCCGGTGACGAGCACTTCGCGAACCGGTACGCCCGCGCCACCGAGTACGTCAAGGTCCTGCGCGACCTCACCGAGACCGGGCGCAGCGACTTCAAGGGCGAGTTCTACGAGATGGACGACTGCGTCCTGTCCCCGCGCCCCGGGCACATCGACATCGTCGCCGCCGGCCAGTCCCCCAGCGGGATGAAGTTCGCCGCCGAGAACGCCGAGTACGACTTCCTGCTGAGCACGGGGGTGAACACCCCGCGGGCCATGGTGGAGTCGGGGGAGAAGTTCAAGGCGGCCAGCGACCTCGCGGGCCGGGACGCGGGCGCGTTCGCCCTGTTCATGGTGATCGCCGACGAGACCGACGAACTGGCCCAGGCGAAGTGGCAGGACTACCACGACAACGCCGACCTGGCCGCGCTGAACTACCAGGCCGACGAGGCGGGTGCCGACACCAGCGCCGACGAGCACTCCACGGCCCGCACCATCTCGCTGCCCGAGGGAGCGGTGAACTTCAACATGGGGACCCTCGTGGGTTCCTACGAGTCCGTCGCCCGCATGCTCGACGAGGCCGCGGAGGTCCCCGGCGTCAAGGGGATCATGCTGACGTTCGACGACTTCCTCACGGGGCTGGACGCCTTCGGGGAGCGCATCCAGCCCCTCATGCGCAGCCGGAACCGCATCCCCTCGCCGTCGCCGGCCACGGTCTGACCGGCGTCCACGGTCCCGTGACGACCCCCTCCGGACCCTCGTCCGACGCCCTGCCCGACCCCGTGGCCGACGAGGAGTTCGACGAGCTCCTGAGCCGGCACCGGTCCCGGCCGCACGCGCCCTCCCCGAGCGCGCAGGCCCCCGAGCCCTGGGACGGCACCACCTTCCTGGAGCGGTTCCCGCGCCCGGTGCCCCGGCGCGGGACCCCCCCGGCACCGCGCCCCGACGCCTCGAGGGTCCCGGGCGTCGCGGAACTGCTGGCGGGGTACGCGGACGGTGCGCTGGACCCCGTGACCGTGGTCGAGGAGGTCCTCGCCGCCGTCGGCCCGGACGGGCCCGCCCCCACCGCCTTCCTCGCCGAGTGCGCCGGGGCCCGCGAGGCCGCCGCCGACAGCGCCCGCCGCTGGGCCGGCGGGCGGGCGCGGCCGCTGGAGGGCGTCCCCTTCGGCGTCAAGGACATCGTCGACGTCGCCGGGACGCCCGTGACGTGCGGGTCGCTGCTGACGGGCGACCGGGTCGCGGCGACCGACGCGGTCGTGGTCGCCCGCCTGCGCGCGGCCGGGGCGGTCCCCGTCGTCATGACCGCCACCACCGAGTTCGCCTGCGGGCTCGCCCTCAACGCGCGCTACGGCGCCGTGCAGAACCCCTGGCGCGCCGGACGGTGGACGGGGGGTTCCTCGACGGGGTCGGGGGCGGCCGTCGCCGCCCGCGTCGTCCCGTTCGCCCTGGGGACCGACACCGGCGGGTCCGTCCGCGTCCCGAGCTCGCTGTGCGGGATCTCCGGGCTCAAACCCACGTACGGGCTCCTCCCGCGCGACGGCGTGAGCGCCCTGTCGTGGACGCTCGACCACGTCGGGCCGATGGCCCGCAGCGCCCTCGACCTGGCCCTCGTGCTCGCCGTCCTGGCCGACGCGCCCGTGCAGGTCTGCGCGGACCTGCAGGGGGTGCGGGTCGGCCGGGTCCGCGGCTGGTTCGAGCAGCGCTGCGACGCCGGGGTGGTCGCGGCCACCGACGAGACGGTGCGGGTGCTGCGGGCCCACGGGGCCGAGGTCGTCGACGTCGACCTGCCCGGTGCCGCGCGCGCGTACGACGACGGCCTGGTCGTCCTGTCCGCCGAGCTCGCCGCGACCCAGGAGGGCAACGCCGACCGCGCCGGGCTCTTCGACGGCGGGACCCGCAAGCGCCTGGGGCGCGGCGCCCGCGTCAGCGCGGCCGACTACCTGCGGGCCCTGCGGGGTCGTGCGCTCGCCCAGCGCGAGCTGCTCGACGTCATGGACCGGGCGGACGTCGACGTCCTGCTCACCCCCGGGGTGGGCACGACGGCCCCGCACCTGGACGACCTCACCGCGGACGTGGACGACGAACGGGTCCCGCTGCAGGAGATCGTCCCCCGAAACACCTCACCGTTCAACGTGACGGGTTTCCCGGCGCTCGTCGTGCCGGCCGGGACCGGTCGCGACGACCTGCCCGTCGCCGTCCAGCTCGTCGCCCGGCCGTACGCCGAGGACCTGCTGCTGGGCGTCGGTGCGGGGTTGCAGGCGGTCACCGACCACCACCTCGCGGCCCCGGCCGGACGGGGAGCCACCGTCCCCGCATGAGCCGCCGCAACCCCTGGACGGTGTTCTCGGCGACCAGCACCGGGGTCGTCGCCGTCTTCCTCAACACCTCCGGCGTCAACGTCGCCCTGCCGACGATCGCGCGCGAGCTCGGGGCGAGCGCCGCCCAGTCCAGCTGGGTGCTGCTGTCCTACATGCTCGTCACGACGGCGCTGATCCTCGCGATCGGCCGGCTCGCCGACATCGTCGGCCGCAGGCCGCTGTACCTGGGCGGGTACGTGCTGTTCACCCTCGCCACGGCCGCCTGCGCGCTCGCCCCCGGTCCCGAGCTGCTCATCGCGGCGCGGACCGTCCAGGCGGTCGGCGCGGCCGCGCTCGTGACGAACACCACCGCGCTGCTCACCGACACGTTCCCCCCGGGGTCCCTGGGGCGCGGGCTCGGGCTCAACGCGACCGTCGCCGCCGTCACCCAGGCCCTGGGACCGCTGGCCGGCGGCGCGGCGACGAGCTGGTGGGGCTGGCGCGGGACGTTCCTCGTGACGCTGCCGATCTGCGTGGCCGGGCTCGTCTGGTCCCTGCTCGTCATCCCCCGGGGCCCGGCGGCGACCGGTCCGCGGGAACGGTTCGACGGCACCGGGGCGGTGCTGTCGACCGCGGCGCTGGCGGCGACCCTGCTGGCGCTGTCGCCCGACGTCCTGACCGCGATGGGCTTCCCCCGCGCCGGGCCGGTCCTCGGGGGTGCGGCCCTGCTGCTGTGGGCCGTCTTCGTCGCCTGGCTGCGGCGCAGCCGCTCCCCGCTCGTCGACCTCGGGGTCCTGCTGCACCGCCTGCGCGCTCCGCTGTACGCGGCCGTCCTGCTCAACGCCGCGGCGCAGTACGCCGTCGTCGTCCTCGCCTCCCTCGTCCTGCAGTCCACGGGGCGGGTCGGGGCGCTGGCGGCGGGGTTGCTCGTCAGCCCGCTCGCCGTGGGCACCACTGCGGGAGCGGTCGTGGCCGCCCAGCTCGTGGGCCGGTTCCCGGCGCGCACGCTCGTCACGGTGGGCAGTTCCGCCGTCCTCGCCGGCACGGTCCTGCTCGCCGTCGTCCTGACCCCCGACGGGACGTACTGGCCGGTGTTCGCGGGGTTGCTCGCGGTGGGGTTCGGCACGGGGCTGTTCATGACCCCCGGCACGAGCCTGCTCATGCTGACCGTCCCGGCCGACCGGCGCGGCGTCGCCAACGGGGTCCGCTCGGCGCTGCAGAACGTCGGGTTCCTGCTCAGCACCGCCGTCGGGCTCGGGCTGGCGACCCGGGAGCTGACGGGGGCCGACCGCGCCGACGCCTACGCCGGTGCGCTGCGGGCGGCGCCGCAGGTGCTGGGCGCCTTCTCCGGCGGGGTCCGCACCGCGATGGTCGTCCTGTCGCTGCTGGCCCTCGGCGCGCTCCTCGCCTGCCTCGCCCTGCCGGCGCGCCGTCCCGCGCCGCTCACCCCACCCGCCGACGCACCCGCCAACCCACCCACCACCCCACCCGTCGTGGAGGAGAACGTCCCGTGAGCGTCGACGACTACGCCGGAGCCGGTTTCGGCGCCGGACTCACCCCGGGGGCCCGCCCCGCGCTGCTGCTGGTGGACCCGGCCCGCGCCTACACCGACCCCGGCTCCTTCCTGTACGCCGGGCCGGCCGCCGTGCGGGCCGCCGAGGCGATGCGCGCGCTGATGGCCGCGGCCCGGGCGGCGGGGATCCCCGTCGTCGTGACCCGCGTCGCGATCGCCGCCGACGGCGCGGACGCGGGGGTCTTCTTCCGCAAGGTCCCGGGGCTGCGCGCGTTCGGTCCCGGCAGCCCGCTCGCCGAGTACGTCGAGGGCCTGGCCCCGCAGGAGGGCGATGTCGAGGTCGTCAAGCAGTACCCCAGCGCCTACTTCGGCACCGACCTGGTGGCCCGGCTGCGCGAACGGGGCGTCGACACCGTCCTCATCGGCGGGTTCAGCACGTCCGGGTGCGTGCGGGCCAGCACGCTGGACACGCTGCAGAACGGCTTCGTGCCCCTCGTGGTGACCGATGCGTGCGGCGACCGCGACGCGTCCGTGCAGGCGGCGAACCTGTTCGACATGGGCCAGAAGATGGCCGAGCTGTGGTCGCTGGACACCGCGAGCCGGTACCTGGCGGGGGTGTCCGTACCCTGACGGCATGACGACTCCCGACTCCCCGGTGGCGCCGCGGTTGCGCGCCAACATGGCCAAGGTCCCGGCGTACGTGGCCGGCAAGCCCGCCGTGGCGCGGGAGGGTCTGGAGGTCTTCAAGGTCTCCTCCAACGAGAACCCGTACCCGCCGCTGCCGAGTGTGCTGACGGCGATCAGCCGGGCCGCGGCGAGCGTCAACCGGTACCCGGACCCGGCCGCGACCGCGATGCTCGCCACCACCGCGCGGCGCTGGGGCGTGGGGGTCGAGAACCTCGCCGCGGCCACGGGCAGCGTCCGGCTGCTGGCCCAGCTCTCGGAGATCACCTGCGCGCCCGGCGACGAGGTCGTCTACGCGTGGCGCTCGTTCGAGGCCTACCCGATCACCGCGGTCATCTCCGACGCGGTGGCCGTCGAGGTGCCGCTGACTGCGGACGCGCGCCACGACCTGCCCGCCATGCTCGCGGCGATCACCGAGCGGACCCGGCTGGTCGTGCTCTGCTCGCCGAACAACCCCACCGGCCCGGCCCTGCGCCGCGGCGAGCTCGACGACTTCCTCGCCCGGGTGCCGCGCGACGTCGTGGTCGTGCTCGACGAGGCCTACCGCGAGTTCGTCGACGACCCCGAGGTCCCCGACGGCGTCGAGGTGTTCCGCGAGCACCCCAACGTCGTCGTGCTGCGCACGTTCTCCAAGGCCTACGGCCTGGCGGGGCTGCGGGTCGGGGTCGCCGTCGCGCACCCGGAGGTGGCGGGGACGCTGCGCAAGGCGTCCACCCCGTTCGGGGTGTCCTCGATCGCCCAGGCCGCGGTCGTCGCCTCCCTGCAGGAGGCCGCGGAGGCCGAGCTGCTCGAGCGCGTCGCCGCGCTGGTCGCCGAGCGCCGCACCCTCGTGGAGGGGCTGCGCGAGCAGGGCTGGGAGGTCCCGGACGCGCAGGGCAACTTCTTCTGGCTGCCCGTGGGCGAGCGCGCGGTGGAGCTCGCCGACGCCTTCGCGGCCGAGGGGCTCGTGGTCCGCGCCTTCGCCGGGTCCGGGGTCCGCGTCACGGTCGCGGAGCCGGCGGCCAATGCGCGCCTGCTGGACGTGGCCGCGAAGCTGCGCGTCGACTTCGGCTGAGGCACCACCCACCCCGGGTCCCGCTCCACCCCCGCGATCGAGGAAGCTCACGCCACGTCAGCTTCCTCGATCGCGGGGGTGGAGTGGTGTCGGACCGGCGCGGCGGTTCACAACCTACGGTCGCGTAACGTACGCTCGCGTCACCTACGCAACCGTAGGTTGGTGACGATCGTCAGAGCGACGTACCCGACGCCCCACGGAGGAACGCACGTGACCGACTCGCCGGTCGGCCCGGTACGGGCCCACGACCCGCAGGACGCCGCTCGGACCGGCATGGTCCAGCTGCTCGACCAGCACGGTGTCCGGCACCCCCACCCCGAGTACGAGGTCCACCTCGGGGCCGACGAGCTGCTCGGGCTGTACCGCGACATGGTGCTGCTGCGCCGCTTCGACAGCGAGGCCGAGGCCCTGCAGCGCAAGGGCGAGCTCGGCCTGTGGGCCGGCAGCCGCGGCCAGGAGGCCGCCCAGGTCGGCGCCGGCCGCGCCACCCGACGGCACGACCACGTCTTCCCCAGCTACCGCGACCACGGCGCGGTGCTGACCCGGGACATCGACCCGCTGCACATCCTCAGCATCTTCCGCGGCATCGACCACGGCGGCTGGGACCCCGTCGCCACCGGGGTGCACCCCTACACGCTGGTCATCGCCGCCCAGATGCTGCCGGCCGTCGGCTACGCCATGGGCGTGCAGCGCGACGGGGCCGTCGGGACCGGCGACCCCGCCCGCGACACCGCCGTCGTCACGTACTTCGGCGACGGCGCGACGTCCCAGGGCGAGGCCGCCGAGGCGCTGAACTGGGCGTCGGTCTTCAACGCCCCCGTCGTGTTCGTCTGCCAGAACAACCAGTGGGCGATCTCCGAGCCGGTGGCCCGGCAGTCCACCGTCCCGCTGCACCGGCGCGCCGAGGGGGCCGGGATGCCCGGGGTCCTCGTCGACGGCAACGACGTCCTGGCCGTCCTCGCGGTCGTGGGGGCCGCGCTCGAACGGGCCCGCAGCGGTGGGGGCCCGACCTTCGTCGAGGCGTACACCTTCCGCATGGGCGCCCACACGACGTCCGACGACCCGACCCGCTACCGCCTGGCGGCCGAGGTCGACGCGTGGCGCGAGAAGGACCCGATCGACCGGTTCCGCACCTACCTGACCGGTGAGGGGATCCTCGACGAGGAGTTCGAGACCCGCCTGGCGACCGAGAGCGAGCAGCTCGCCGAGCGCCTGCGCGCCGGCGTCGCCGCGATGACCGACCCGGAGCCGGCGGCGATGTTCGACCACGCGTACGCCGAACCGCACCCGCAGGTCCTCGCCGAACGCGACGAGTTCCTCGCCGCCTGGGAACAGCACGACGCCGAACTGCACGCTCACGCCGGAGGAGTGGCCTGATGGAGACGATGGCGATCGGCAAGGCGATCAACGCCGGCCTGCGCGCGGCGATGGACCGCGACCCGCGCGTCCTGCTCATGGGCGAGGACATCGGTGCCCTCGGCGGGGTCTTCCGCGTCACCGACGGGCTGCAGAAGGACTTCGGCGAGGACCGCGTCATCGACACCCCGCTGGCCGAGGCCGGCATCGTCGGCACCGCGATCGGGATGGCGCTGCGGGGTTTCCGGCCCGTCTGCGAGATCCAGTTCAACGGGTTCGTCTACCCGGCGTTCAACCAGATCACGACGCAGCTGGCGAAGCTGCGGGCCCGTTCGCGCGGCCGGCTGACGCTGCCCGTCGTCATCCGCATCCCCAGCGGCGGCGGCATCGGGTCCGTCGAGCACCACTCCGAGAGCCCCGAGGTCCTCTTCGCCCACACCGCCGGGTTGCGGGTCGTGGCGCCCAGCGACCCGCACGACGCGTACTGGATGATCCAGCAGTCCATCGCCTCGGCCGACCCGGTGCTGTTCCTCGAACCCGAACGCCGCTACTGGCAGAAGGGCGAGGTCGACACCGACCTCGCCCCCGGCCAGGTCGCGCCCCTGCACAAGGCGCGGGTCCTGCGCGCGGGCACCGACGCGACGCTCGTCGCGTACGGGCCCACGACGAAGCTGGCCCTCGACGCGGCCGCCGCGGCCGCCGAGGACGGCACCGACCTCGAGGTGGTCGACCTGCGGTCGATCTCGCCGCTGGACGTCGACACCGTCGCGGAGTCGGTGCGCCGCACGGGCCGGCTGGTCACCGTCTCCGAGGCCCCCACCTTCCACGGGCCGATGGCCGAGCTGGCCTCGCGGATCCAGGAGTCCTGCTTCTACTCCCTCGAGGCGCCCGTCAAGCGGGTCGGCGGGTACCACCTGCCCTACCCGGTCGCGCGGGCCGAGGAGCACTACCTGCCGACCCTCGACCGCGTCCTCGACGCCGTCGAGCAGTCCCTGGCCGCCTGAGAAACCCCCCGCAACCCCCGAGAGAACGAGAAGGACTCCGTTGAACCAGCGGTTCGCCCTGCCCGACGTCGGTGAAGGACTCACCGAGGCCGAGATCGTCTCCTGGAAGGTGAAACCCGGCGACGTCGTCGCCGTGAACGACGTCCTCGTCGAGATCGAGACGGCGAAGTCCCTCGTGGAACTGCCCAGCCCCTGGGCCGGGACCGTCACCGAACTCCTGGTCGCCGAGGGCGACACCGTGGACGTGGGGGCGCACATCGTCGTCGTCAGCGACGGCACGGCCGCGCAGGCGGCGGCCGAACCCGCTGCGCCGCAGGTGGACGAGGCGTTGGGGGCGACCCTCGTGGGGTACGGCGCGAAGGAGGCCGCGCCCCGTCGCCGGCGGGGGGCGGCCCCCGAGGTGCCGCCGGCCCAGCCCCAGACCCAGACCCCGGCTCCCGTCCCGGTCCAGCCGCACGTCCTGGCCAAACCCCCGGTGCGCAAGCTCGCCCGCGACCTGGGGATCGACCTGGCCGGGGCGAGACCCACCGGACCGGGCGGGACGGTGACCCGGGCCGACGTCCTCGCGCTCGTCCCGGCGGCCCCGGCCGAACCCGAGCGGCGCTTCGAGAAGCACGAGCGCGAGCGCCACGTCCCCATCCGCGGGGTCCGCAAGGCGACGGCCGCGGCCATGGTGGAGAGCGCGTTCTCCGCCCCCCACGTCACGGTGTTCACCACCGTCGACGCCACCCGGACGATGAAGCTGGTCCAGCGGCTCAAGACCGACCCCGAGTACGCGGGGATCCGCGTCTCGCCGCTGCTGCTGGTGGCCAAGGCGCTGCTGGTGGCGGTGCGCCGCAACCCCGACATCAACTCGACCTGGGACGAGAAGAACCAGGTCATCGTCGTGAAGAACTACGTGAACCTCGGCATCGCGGTGGCGACCCCGCGCGGGCTGCTCGTGCCGAACGTCAAGGACGCCGACGAGATGTCGCTGAAGGACCTCGCCGTCCACCTCAACGACCTGGCCCTGACCGCCCGCGAGGGCAAGGCGAAACCCCGCGACCTGGCCGAGGGCACCATCACCATCACCAACGTCGGGACGTTCGGCATCGACACGGGGACGCCAATCCTCAACCCGGGGGAGGCGGCGATCCTGGCCGTCGGGAAGATCTCGCAGCGGCCGTGGGTGCACAAGGGGAAGGTCAAACCCCGCTACCTCGCCACGCTCGGGCTCTCCATCGACCACCGGATGCTCGACGGGGAGAGCGGGTCGCGGGCGCTGGCCGACATCGCGGCCGTCCTGGAGGACCCGGCGCGGGCGCTGACCTGGAGCTGATCCGGAACCGATCCGGAACTGGTCCTGGATCGACCGGGCGCCGGACCCGGTCGGTTCCGGTCCTTCTCACCGGGACGTCACAGGGTCTACCCTGCTCCGCCGTAGGCAGCTCTCGGCAGCTCCACGACGGAGGTTCCGCAATGACGCACCGGCTCCGCTCAGCAGCGCTCGTCCTCGCCGTCGCGACCACCACCTCGGTGGTGGTCGCCGCGCCGGCGCAGGCCCGTCCCCACCCCCACGACCCCGTCACCGTCGTCGCGACGGGACTGGACGACCCGTTCGGCCTGTCGTCCGAGAACGGGAGGTTCTACGTCGCCGAGTCCACCTCGGGCGAGATCAGCGGGATCATCCCCGGCGGCAGACCCAGTGTCCGGCTCGCGGGTTTCAGCGGCCCCGCCGGGGTCGACCGCAAGGACGGGACCATCTACGTCGTCACCGGGGCGGCGGAGGGTCCTCCCGCTCCCGGCGCGGCGAGGCTGTACTCCTCGCGGCGCGGTGAGCCCCTGCGCACCCTGGCCGACCTGACCGCCTACGAACTCGCGAACAACCCCGACGGCCAGGCGCAGTTCGGTCCCGACGGGACGCCGCTGGACGCCCTGAGCAACCCGTTCGCCGTCCTCGCGGGGCGCGGTCACGACGACCGGGTGTTCGTGGCCGACGCCGGGGCGAACGCCGTCCTGGTCCTGCAGGGCGGGCGGCTCAGCACGTTCTTCGTGCCGCCGCTGGTGACGACCGGCCTGTGCGAGGGCGTCCCGAACAACGACCCGCAGCACGTCGGCTGCGACTCGGTCCCGACGGGGCTGGCCTGGGGGCCGGACGGCCACCTGTACGTCTCCACGCTCTCGTCCCTGGTCCCCGGCGAGGGGCGCGTCTACGTCCTCGACGCCCACGACGGTTCGGTGCTGCGCACCGTGACCGGGTTCTCCGGCCCGACCGGGGTGGCGGTCGGCGACGACGGGGCGATCTACGTGTCGGAACTGCTCGAGGGGGCCCCGCCGCCGGACGGACCCGAGGAGGAGGGGCTGCCCCCCGGTTTCGACCCGGCCTCGGTCGGGCAGATCGTGCGCGTGGACCGTTCCGGCGCGCGCAGCGCCGCCCAGGTGACGATGCCGCTGGGGCTGCGCTGGGCGAACGGGCACCTGTACTCCACCGCGTGGAGCGTCGCCGGTCAATTCCTGCAGCAGCAGGGTCTCGGGCAGGTCGTCCGCGTCGACCGGAGGGCGTTCGCACCCCTGACCTGAGCGCGTGGTTCGTGTCCGGGGTCCGCCGTCGTCGGCCCCTCGCTGCCCATCACGGGCTGCGAGGGGCCGACGACGGCACCCCGGGCGAGGCGCGGGTCAGAGCGGCTGGATGCCGTACGCGTCGGCGAGTTCCTGGATGCGCCGGGCGCGGCCCAGGCGCGGCAGGTCCGACCCGTCGCGGACGACGCCGCCGCTGGCCTCGAAGCTCGCGATGAAGTCACGGGCCCAGGTGGCGTCGGAGACGTTGGGGCTCATGACCTCGTTGATGACGTACGCCTGCTCGGCGTCCAGGCACAGCTTGCCCATCATCCCCATGGCCACGCCCACGCCGGAGGCCTCGCGCAGCTCGGGGTGACCGCCGCCGGTGGTCGGGCCGTCGATGGGGCCGGGGAGCTTGCCGATGGCGCTGGCCACGACGAGCTTCGTGCGGGGGTAGGCCATGGCCATGTCCTCGGCGCTGGCGCCGGTGTCGCGGCGGTAGTCGCCCGAGCCGAAGGCGAGGCGGAAGGTGCCGCGCGCGCACGCGATCTCGCGGGCGGCCTCGATGCCGAGCGCCGACTCGCACAGCGCGACGACGGGGACGGCCCCGCCGAGGGCGTGCCAGGTGGCCTCGACCTGCTCACCGGCCTCGGTCTTGGCGAGCATGACGCCCAGCAGGTTGGGGACGCCCTTGAGGGCGTCGACGTCGTCGCGCCAGTGCGGCGTGGTGACGTCGTTGATGCGGACGAAGGCCTGGCCGCCGGAGGTCAGCCACTCGATGGCGTCGGCGCGGGCGGAGTCCTTGCGCGAGGGGTCGACGGCGTCCTCGACGTCGAGGACGACCTGGTCGGCCCGCGAGGCGGCGGCCACGTCGAAGAGGTCGGTGCGCGTCGCGTTCACCAGCAGCCAGGTCCGCGCGTACCGGGGTTCGACGATGTGCACCTTGCGATCTGCGGTCATGGCACCCGACCGTAGCGCCGCCGGGGCGCGCGGCCCGCGTCCACGTCCCGGGGAGTGGGCAGTCTCACGCTCCGGCGGGCCCGCCGCGGCTCCAGCCCGCGAGGAGGTGGTCGGTCAGGGCCTCCAGGTCGGGCGCCCCGCCCGTCGTCAGGACCGCGTAGACGACGGGGCCGACGAGTTCGGCGACGTGCAGGTCGTGGTCCAGGTCCTGCTGCAGGCGCGGACCGACCCGGCGCAGGCAGGCGCGGGCGCTGGGGGCCAGGATGTCGGCGCGCGCGACGAGTTCGCGCACGGCGCCGTCGTGCTGGGTCTCGCCCAGCAGCACCCGGTAGCAGAGGCCGGCGTGGGAGTGCAGCAGGAAGGCCTCCAGCAGGCGCAGGTACCCGAGGACGTCGCGGCGGGCGTCGGGCTGGGGGACGGTGCGCAGCTCGTCGCGGGCGTCGGCCACGCAGGCCTCGAGGAGGATCTCGGCCGTCGTGGACCACCAGCGGTAGACGGTCTGGCGTCCGACGCCGGCCCGGTCGGCGATGCCCTTCATCGTCACGCCCGCGTAGCCGACCTCGGCGAGCAGGTCGTCGACGGCCTGCAGGACGGCGCGCCGGGCGCTCTCGCTGCGCGGCCGGCCGACGGGCGTGGTGGACATGGCCCGAGCATACCGAGACACCGTGCCTCGAAACAGTGGTAGCGTCGCCGGGCAACGACCTGCCGCGAGAAAGGACCGTCCCCGTGTGCGCCGGTTGCGGAACTCCCACCCACGTCCCCGACGCCCCCGCCCCCCGGCGCTTCGCGGCTCTGCGCGACCGGAACTGCGGGCCCTACCTGGTCGGCGGGATGCTGTCGATGATGGCCGACAACGTCGAGCACGTCATCACCTACTGGGTGCTGTGGCAGCAGTTCCACTCCCCGGCCCTGACGGGTTTCCAGGTCATCAGCCACTGGACGCCGTTCCTGCTGCTGTCCGTCTGGTTCGGCGGGCTCGCCGACCGGTACGACTGCCGGCGCGTCGTCCAGGCCGCCCAGCTGCTGTTCCTGGCCGTCTCGCTCGCGTGGGGCGTGCTGTTCCTCACCGGTTCCCTCAGCATCCCCGCGGCCTGCGTGCTGCTCGTCCTGCACGGGACGGCGGGGGCGTTGTGGCGCCCGGCGGAGCAGATGATGCTGCAGGACTTCGTCGGACGTGAGGACCTGCCCAGCGCCGTCCGGCTGAACTCCACGTTCCAGGGGCTCGGGGTCCTGCTGGGGCCCGTGGTGGGGTCGGCGTTGCTGATCGGTCTCGGGGCCGAGCTCGGCATCTTCGCCAACGCCCTCGTCTACCTGCCGCTGACCGTCTTCCTGCTGCGCACGAAGTTCACCGGGCACACGCGGTCGGGGGTGGTGGCCCGTGAACGCGTCGGCGCGCTCGGGGCGGTGCGCGCCGCGCGGACGGTGATGCGGAACCCGGAGATCGCCGGAGCGATCGTCGTCGCCGGGCTGACGTCGTTGTTCGTCGGATCGGCGCTGCAGACCGTCATGCCCGAGTTCGCGGAGGGCTTCGGGGACGCGTCGAGTTCGGCGTACGGGGTCCTGCTGTTCGCCAACGGGCTGGGCGGGGTCGTCGGGGGGATCGTGCTGGAGGCCACCGGGTGGGTCCGGCCGAACCTGACCGCCGCGGTCGTGTCGACGTTCCTGTTCGGGGGGTTCATCGCCGCCTTCGCGCTCAGCGGTTCCCTCGTCCTGGCCGTCGTCGTCCTCGTGCTCGGCGGGGTCGCGAACCTCGTGTCGGTGTCGGTGACCCAGACGATCGTGCAGCTCAAGGCCGAACCCGCCGAACGCGGCCGCACCGTCGGGGTCTACTCGATGGCCTCGGGCGGGCTGAAGGTCGGCAGCGGTTTCTCGATCGGGCTGCTCGGGGCCGTCGTGGGGGTCCAGACCTCGGTGGTCGTCAGCGGGGCCGCGCTGGCGCTCGGAGCGGTGGCCGCCGGCCTCGCGGTGCGCGCGAACCGGCGGCCGGCCGTCACGGGCGGCTGAGGACGCGCCGGCGCGCGGCGACCAGGTCGGCGACCGCCTGCTGCTCCGACGTGGTCCGCAGTTCCCCGTCCTCGACGACGACCCGGCCCTCGACGGTGGACAACCGCAGCGGGGGGGTGGGCCCGATGACGAGGGCCACGACGGGGTCGTCGAGGTCGGCGTGGCCCAGGCCCCGCAGGTCCCACAGGGCCAGGTCGGCGCGCTTGCCGACCTCGATCGAGCCGATCTCCGCGGCGCGGCCGAGCGCGCCGGCCCCGCCGATCGTGGCGGCCCGCAACGCGTCGCGGGCGCTCATGGTGTCCGGGCCGCCGCGCAGCCGCGCCGTGTAGACCATCTGCCGCAGTTCGTCGGCCAGGCTGCCCTGCTCGCTGGAGGCGGCGCCGTCGACGCCCAGGCCGACGCTCACCCCGGCGGCCAGCAGGTCGTGGGCACGGGCCATCCCGGCGCCCAGGCGCGCGTTGGAGCTGGGGCAGTGCGCGACCGAACTGCCGGTGCGGGCCAGCGCGGCGATGTCGGAGTCGGACAGGTGGACGCAGTGCGCGAGCCAGACGTCGGGGCCGAGCCAGCCGAGGTCCTCGAGGACCTCCACGGGCCGGCGGCCGAACGTGCGGGCGCAGAACTCCTCCTCGTCGGCGGTCTCGGCGAGGTGGGTGTGGCGGCGGATCCTGAGCTCGGCGGCCTGCGCGGCCGTCTGCCGCAACAGGTCCGGCGTCACCGAGAACGGCGAGCAGGGGGCGGCGCCGATGCGCACCATCGACCCGGGGGAGGTGTCGTGGTGGCGGCGCACGGCGTCGTCGGTGGCGGCCAGGACCGTGTCGATCGTCTCGACCACCGAGTCCGGGGGCAGCCCGCCGGCGGACGTCCCGAGGTCCATCGACCCGCGGGTGGGGGAGAAGCGCAGGCCCACGGTGCGCGCGGCCGCGATCGTCGCGGCGAGCTGGTCGCCCCCGTCGTGCGGGTGCAGGTAGTGGTGGTCGCTCGTGGTGGTGCAGCCCGTGAGCGCGAGACGGGCCAGGCCGGCGCGGGCGGCGGCCTCCACGTCGACGGCGTCGAGGCGGGCCCAGACCGGGTAGAGCGTCGTGAGCCACTCGAACAGGCCCGCGTCGACGGCGAACCCCCGGGTGGCCCACTGGTAGAGGTGGTGGTGGGTGTTGACGAACCCGGGGGTCAGCAGGTGCCCGGTGCCGTCGACGACCCGGTCCGCCGTCGTGCCCGCGGGCGGTTCGCCCTCACCCACGGCGGTGACGACACCGTCGTCCACGACGACGAAACCCCTCCGGTGCTCGGTGCCGGAGGGGGCGACGGTGGCCACGGCGGCCCCGGTGATCAGCAGGGTCGGCATGCACCGCATCCTGCCGCACCGGGGCGCCGCGCCCCGCGGCGGACGTCAGCGGCGCCGCGGCGCGCGGTTCTCCGAGCCGATCAGCCAGGCCTGCTTCTCCAGGCCGAGGACGAACCCGTGCAGCAGGTCGGCGGTCGAGGGGTCCTCGGCGTCGATGGGGTCGTGCACGCGGCGGATGGTGTCGACGGTGCGGCGCGTCATCGCCACGACGGCCTCGACGGCGGCCGACGTCTCGATCTCGTCGGCACCGAAGTCGCCGATGGTCGTGGTCGCCGCGACGGTCGCCGGGCGGGCGTCGGGGACGCCGCCGACGGCGCGCATGCGCTCGGCCGCGTCGTCGGCGTACGTGCGGGCGGCGTCGATGAGCTCGTCGAGCTGCAGGTGCAGGTCGCGGAAGTTCGCGCCCACGATGTTCCAGTGGGCCTGCTTGCCCTGCAGGTGCAGCGCGGTGAGGTCCACGAGGACCTCCTGCAGGCCGCTGGTGAGGCGCGAGCTGGCGTCGAAGCCCGCGACCTCCACCTGGGTGAGACCGGCGGTCTTGACGTCTTCGAGCGTGGTCACGAGTTCCTCCTGGGGTTCGACGGGTCGTGGGGCGTGGGGGTGGGGTCGGTGCACCGGGTGCACAGGCCCCACCAGGTGACGTCGGCGTGGTCGACCACGGAGAAGCCCGGGATCGACGCCGGGGTCAGGCAGGCGGTCCGGCCGACGGCGCAGGGCACGTCGACGACGGTCCCGCAAGACCGGCAGACGACGTGGTGGTGGTTGTCGTCGACCTTCGTCTCGTAGCGCGGTGCCGAGCCGGCGGGCTGGATGCTGCGCACGACGCCGGTGCGCGTCAGGTCCTCCAGCACGTTGTACAGGCTCTGCCGGGACACGGGGTTCCCGGCGTCGGCGAGGAGGTCGGCCAGGCCCGCGGCGGTCTCGTGCGGGTGGTCCTCCAGCAGCTGCAGGATCGACCGGCGCGGAGCGGTGCTGCGCAGGCCGGCGTGGTGCAGCAGCTCCTCCGTGGCGGTGCGGTCCAGCGGGCTCATGACCACGACAGTACTCCTTCTTTGGACTCTGTCAAAAGAAGGTGAGGCTTGGTTTCCGGAGGTGAGGCTCACCGGACCGGTTGCGCCGCAGAGGTGCCGGGGACGACGAAGGCCCCGCGGCGGTGCGCCGCGGGGCCTTCGTCGTCGTGCTCGGGTCAGTTCTGCGCGCCGAGCTCCTCGCGCGCGCCGTCCGCGGTCCCCGCCGCGTCCCCGTGCCCGGCGTGCCGGCCGGTGCGCGGGGTGGGGGCGTCCTCGCCGAGCGCGGCCTGGATGGAGGCCTCGTCCAGGCCGAGGTCGCGCAGGTTCTCCACCGCCGCGTCGTACGCGGCCTCGCGGCGGGCGGCCTCGGCGGCCAGGTCGAGCATGGCCTGCTGGGCGGCCTTGGCCTGCTGGACGCCGCTGCGCAGCCGCTCGGCCAGCTCGCCCGGGGCCATCGCCCCGTTCGCCGTGGGGACCGTGCCCGCCGCAGCGTCCGTGGTCCCGGTCGTGGTCCCGGTCGTGGTGCCGGTCGTCGTCCCGGTCTCGACCGGGGAACCGGCCGCCTCGGCCGGGGCGGCGGCGGCCTGCACGGCGGTCTCGGCGGTGCCGGCCGCGGCGTCCGCCTGGGCCGGTGCCTCGGCGGGCGCGGGGCCCGCACCCTTCAGGGGCAGCGACGGCAGGAACAGCACCGTGACGAACCCGGCGACCATGACGAACGTCGCCACGAGGTAGATCAGGCTCGTCGACTCGGTGAACCCGACCTTGAACGGGTGGGCCAGGACGGCGGGCAGCTGCTTGAGGACCGACGTGTCGTCGGTGGCCTTGGCCAGCGTCGCCTGCAGGTCCCCGCCCCAGCTGCGGATCGCCTGGCCGAACTCCGGGGTCCGGCTCGCCGCGCCGTAGGAGGAGGAGATCTTGTCGCCCAGGGTGGAGAACAGGATCGACAGGAAGACCGCGGTGCCGAGCGTGCCGCCCATCTGGCGGAAGAACGTCACCGAGCTCGTCGCGACGCCGAGCTCGGAGCGCTTGGCGGCGTTCTGCACGGCCAGGATGACCGGCTGCATGTTCCCGCCCAGGCCCCAGCCCATGAGCAGCATGATGATCATGGTCTGCCAGATCGGGGTGTCGGCGTTCACGCGGGAGAACAGGAACAGCGCGACGACCATGAGGCCGTTGCCGACGACGGGCAGGACCTTGTACTTGCCCGTGCGGGCGATGAAGCGGCCCGAGAACATGCTGCCGGACATGATGCCGACGACGACGGGGAGCATCGCGAGCCCGCCCTTCGTCGGGCTCAGGTCCTTCACGACCTGCAGGTACTGCGGCAGGATCGCGAAGACCCCGAACATCCCCATGCCGAGGATGAACGAGCCGAGCGAGCCGATGACGAACGTGCGGCCCTTGAACATGCGCAGCGGCAGCAGGGCCTCGTCGCCGTAGGCACGTTCGGCGAGGAGGAACAGGACCAGGCCGACGGCGCCGATGACGTAGCAGGCGATCGACTTCCCGGTGCCCCAGCCCCACTCGCGGCCCTGCTCGGCCACGATGAGCAGCGGGACGAGGGTCGTGATGAGCGTCAGCGCGCCCGGCCAGTCGATCCGGTGGTGGCTGGAGCGCTTGGGCAGGTGCAGGTTCCGCGTCACCACGATGAGGGCGAAGATCCCGATGGGGACGTTGAGCCAGAAGATCAGGCGCCACCCGGCGAAGCCCGCCACGGAGTCCAGGCCCGAGAAGAACCCGCCGGCGACGGGACCGAGCACGCTGGAGGTGCCGAACACCATCATGAAGTAGGCCTGGTACTTGGCCCGTTCACGCGGCGGGACGATGTCGCCGATGATCGTCAGCGCCAGCGACATGAGGCCGCCGGCGCCCAGGCCCTGCAGGGCGCGGAAGGCCGCGAGCTGGTACATCGACCCGGCGAAGCCGCACAGCGTCGAGCCCACGAGGAAGATGACGATGGCGGCGATGAAGAACTTCCGCCGCCCGTACATGTCGGACAACTTGCCGTACAGCGGCGTGGAGATCGTCGACGTGATGAGGAACGCCGTCGTCGCCCACGCCTGCAGGGAGAAGCCGTCGAGGTCGTCGGCGATGGTGCGGATCGCGGTGGAGACGATCGTCTGGTCCAGGGCACCGAGGAACATCCCCAGCAGCAGGCCCGAGAGGATCGCCATGATCTGCCGGTGGGTGAAGACCGGCGTCTCCGGGGTGGCCGGTGTCGAACCGGCGGTCGTGGTGCTCATGCGATCTCCTGAGGGGACTGGGCGGTGCGGAGGCTCTCGGTGCGGGCGTGCTCCAGCCCGTCGGCGAAGCGCGACAGCAGACCGGTGAAGACGTCGAGGTCGTCCTCGCCGAAGTCCTCGACGGCGCGGGCGAGGTGCTCGTAGCGCCGTTGCTTCATGGAGGCGACCACGGCGTGGCCGGCCTCGGTGACGTCCAGCAGGCTGGCCCGCCGGTCGTCGGGGTCGGGCAGCTTGCGCAGCAGCTCCCGCTTGACGAGCTCACCGGTCTGCCGGCTCGTGGTCGAGGGGTCGGTGCCCAGGCGCTCGGCCAGTGCGCTGACCCGCAGGGGACCGCAGTCGGCCAGCACGTAGAGCACGACGTGCATGGCGCGCTCGACCTCGGTCTGGCCGCGGGCGATCTGGGCCTTGAACGAGTGCAGGGCCCGCAGCTGCCGGGTGACCTGGTCGGCCATGGCGGCCACGCGCCGCTCGTGCTCGCTCCCGGCGTGCAGCGGGGTGGTCAGGTCGCTGGAGTCGACGACGCTCGTCACGAGGCGTCGACCCCCTGTCGGTGGCCCGGGGTGGGGGCCGTACGAGCGGTCATGCAGGTGCTCCACGGGTGGTTGCGGTGCGTCGGGGGCCGGGAACCCGTCGCGTGGTGTAACGGTGACCGGGGCTCCGGCGAAGTACCTCCCGGGACATCGGCCCGGGGGCGTCAGACCTGAGGCGAGAACGATGAGTGCTACATGCAACGAACAAGGACGAAGTTACCAGCAGCAGGCGCGTGTCGGGGGGTTGGAACGTGGCGATCGAGCGGGTGGAGCGGGGGCGACGGCCGTCGTCCCGGGAGTCGTCGCTGCGCGCTGCGCCGTCCGGGCTGCGCTGCGCTACGGTGGCTGGTAACCCTACGTCACGGGAGAGTCACGCAGTGTCGTTGAGTGAACGGTCGAGCGAGACGACGCTGGCGCCTGTCCCCCTGTCCTCGCGGGCCGCCCGCCACTTCGTCGCCGACTGGTGCATCGCCGAGGGCGTCATCGGCGACGTCGTCGACACCCTCCTCCTGCTGACCGCCGAGGTCGTCACCAACGCCGTCCTGCACGGGCGCAGCGACGTCCTCCTGCGCGTCGGCCGCGTCGGCTCCCGCGTCCGCGTCAGCGTCGGCGACGAGAACACCCGCCTGCCCCTGCGCCGCGAGTCCGACCCCGACGCCCTCGACGGCCGCGGCATGGCCCTGGTCGAAGCCCTCTCCGACGCCCACGGCGTCGACGTCGGCACCCTCGGCAAGACCGTCTGGTTCGACGTCGCCACCGCCTGCGGTCCCGTCCGCTCCGCCGTCCGCGCCAGCGCCTGACCCAGCGCGCCCACCGCCCGAGACCGGCGTGGACGGCGCGTCCAGGTGGGCGACCTACCCTGGAGGGGTGGCCGCACCCTCCCGCCCGGCCCGCAGCGCACCCGGACCGACGACCCAGCCCACGGGCGTCCTGCTGACCTCGTCGGCCGTCCTCCTCGCCGCGCTCGCGGTCCTGCTCACCGCCCTCGCCCTCGCCGGCGGACTCGTCCCACCCGCCATCGGAGACCCCGGGCGCCTCGTGCGCTACGGCCTGCCGATCGCCCGGACCGTCCACGACCTGTCCGCGGCGCTCGCCGTCGGCGGGTTCGCGGTGGCCACCTTCCTCCTGCCGCACCCCAGCGACGCGTGGAACCGCGCGGTCCGCGTCGCGGGCGTCGCCGCGGGGGTGTGGGCCGTCGCCGCGCTGCTCGTCCTCGTCCTGACGGCCATGGACGTCATCGGCGTCGCCCCCGGCTCGCCCGACTTCGGGGCCCAGTTCGCCCAGTTCGCCCAGTCCATCGACCTGGGCCGGGCCCTGCTCGTCACGACCGTGCTGGCCGCCGTCGTCGCCACCGTCGGGGCCGCGGCGACGTCGCCGACCGGGGCCGCGTGGGGCCTGGCCGTCGGCGTGCTGGCCCTGCTGCCGCTGTCCCTGTCCGGTCACGCGTCGGGGTCGGCCTCGCACCAGACGGCCGTCAGTTCGCTGGCGATGCACCTGGTCGGGGTCACCGTCTGGATCGGCGGCCTCGCCGCCGTGCTGCTCGTGGCGCCCCTCACCGGCCGCTCGCCGGGCACGGCCAAGGGCCGGCGCCCCGTCGACCTCACCGTCCTCGCGACCCGCTACTCCAGCGTCGCCCTGTGGTGCTTCGTCGCCGTCGCCGTCTCCGGCACGCTCAACGCCTCCGTGCGCCTCGGCGGCTGGTCGGGCCTGGCCTCGGCCTACGGCGCCCTCGTGGTCGGCAAGGTCGTCGCCCTCGTGGCGCTGGGCGCCTTCGGCGTCTGGCACCGCCGCCGGACCATCCCGCTGCTGGCCTCCCGGCCGCTCGCGTTCGCGCGCATCGCCGCCGGCGAGCTCGTCCTCATGGGTGCGGCGACGGGTCTGGGCGTGGCGCTGTCGCGCAGCCCCACGCCGGTGCCCGACGACGACCCCTCCTCCAGCGTCGCCGAGGCCCGGCTGGGGGAGGCGCTGCCGCCGAAGCTGTCCGTGGCGCGCTGGTTCACCGAGCTGAGCCCGGACCTGCTGTGGATCACCGTCGGCGGGCTGCTGCTCGTCGGCTACCTCCTCGCCGTCCGCCGGCTGCACGCCCGCGGGGACCGCTGGCCCGTCGGGCGCACGCTGTGGTGGGTCGTGGGCTGCCTGGCCCTGCTGTTCGTCACCAGCGGGGGACCGGCGGCCTACGGGCGCCTCACCTTCAGCATGCACATGCTCCAGCACATGCTGCTGACGATGGCGATCCCGCCGATGCTCGTCCTCGGGGCGCCGGTCACGCTCGCGCTGCGGGTGCTGCCCGCCCGCCGGGACCACTCCCGCGGCCCGCGCGAGTGGCTGCTGGAGGTCGTCCACTCGCGCTACCTGGCCGTCGTCGGGCACCCGGTCGTGGCGGCCGTGCTGTTCGCCGGCTCGCTCATCGTCTTCTACTACTCGCCGCTGTTCGAGCTCGCGCTGCGCACCCACGTCGGGCACGAGCTGATGATGGTCCACTTCCTGGGCACCGGGTACCTGTTCTCGTCGGTGCTCATCGGCGTCGACCCCGGCGGCCAGCGGCCCCCCTACCCGCTGCGGCTCATCCTGCTGCTGGCGACGATGGCCTTCCACGCCTTCTTCGGCGTCGCCCTCATGCAGGGCAAGCAGCTGCTCGCGGCGGACTGGTTCTCGTACTTCACCCCCGCCGCCCGGCTGCTGGCGAACCAGCAGGAGGGCGGCGACATCGCCTGGGGCATCGGGGAGGTCCCCACGCTCGTCCTCGTCCTCGGCGTCGCCATCGGCTGGGCGCGCTCGGACGACCGCGAGAACAAGCGCCGCGACCGCAAGGCGGCGCGCGACGGCGACGCGGACCTCGCCGAGTACAACGCCATGCTGCAGCGGCTCGCGGACCGGGACGGGCCCCGGGCCTGAGCCGCTCAGGCCAGCTGCACGTCCAGGGCCGCGGCGTCGATGGTCTTGGTGAACGGGCAGATGGACAGGGCCTGCTGCAGCACCGACGACGCGTCGCCGCCCGCGTCGGGCAGCGTCACGCGCAGCGCGTACCGGGCCGTGTAGCCCGGGCCGTCGGCGCTGCTCAGGGTGACGCGGGAGTCCACGCCCGCGCCCTCGGTGCTGCCGCCGGCGCTCGTGGCGGCGATGCGCAGGGACTCCAGCAGGCAGGAGCCGAGCGCGGCCGCCATGAGCTGCTCGGGGTTGGTGCCCTCCCCGGAGCCCTGCAGCACGGACGGTTCGTTGAACGCGACGGACAGCGCCCCGTCGTCGGAGGTCGCGGTCCCGTCCTGGACGGTGACGGTCGCGGTGTACAGGTCGTCGGCCATGCCCCGACGCTAGGCACTGTCCGGCGGGTCCGCGCGCCGACCGCCGTGGCGGACCCCCGGGTGATCCGCGTCACGCCGGTGTCGGATGATGGGAGCTCGCCGCCCTCCCCTGGAAAGGACCCGCGCGCTCATGGCCGAGCCCACCGACCGTCCCGCGAGCCGTGAGTGGATCGACTTCACGGTCCAGACGCTGGGGCCGTGCACGGTCGAGTCCCCCCTGGCGCCCCGGTTGCAGGCCCGCCGCACCACGCACCACTCCATCGACGAGTCCGACCGGGTCCTGTTCGACGACACCCTGTCCAAGGTGTCGCGGCGCGAGGGCGACCTCGAGGACCTGCCCAGCCTCGAACCGACCGGGCCGCGCAAGAAGATCTTCTTCGACCCGTCCAAGACGCGCGTCGGGATCGTGACGTGCGGCGGGCTGTGCCCGGGGATCAACAACGTCATCCGCGGGCTGGTCTCGGAGCTGACGACCCACTACGGCGTCCGCCGGATCTACGGCTTCAAGAACGGCTACCAGGGTTTCATCCCGCGCTACGGCCACGACGTCATCGACCTCACGCCCGAGGTCGTCGAGAACATCGACGGCGAGGGCGGCACGATCCTGGGGACCTCGCGCGGTCAGCAGGACTTCGTCGAGGTCGTCGACTGCCTGGAGCGGATGGGCATCTCGATCCTGTTCGTCATCGGCGGCGACGGCACGATGCGCGGTGCGGAGAAGATCTCCGCCGAGATCAAGCGGCGCGATCTGAAGATCGCGGTCGTCGGGATCCCCAAGACCATCGACAACGACATCCCGTTCATCGACCAGAGCTTCGGCTTCCAGTCCGCGTTCAGCGAGGCGTCGCGCTCCATCCGGTCGGCGAAGGTGGAGGCGCGCACCGCGCCCAACGGCGTCAGCGTCGTCAAGCTCATGGGCCGGCACTCGGGGTTCATCGCCTGCTACGCCGCCCTGGCGCAGAACGACGCGGACTTCGTCCTGATCCCCGAGGTGCCGTTCACGCTGGAGGGCCCGGGGGGTTTCCTGGAACGCCTGCGCGAGAAGGTCGCCACGCAGGGCCACGCCCTCGTCGTGGCCGCCGAGGGGGCCGGGCAGGAACTGTTCGAGGACAACGGGCTGCAGGACGCCTCGGGCAACAAGAAGCTCCAGGACGTCGGCATCCTGCTGCGCCAGCTCATCGCGGAGGACTTCGCCGCGCACGACCTCGAGCTGAACATGCGCTACATCGACCCCAGCTACGTCATCCGCAGCGTCCCGGCGAACCCGTACGACGCCGTGTACTGCATCCGGCTGGCGCACGCGGCCGTCCACGCGGCGATGGCGGGGCGGACGAACATGGTCGTGGGCCGCTGGCGCCGCCGCTTCGTGCACATCCCGATCTCGCTGGCCGTCTCGGCGCGCAACCAGGTCGACCCGCACGGGGACCTGTGGTGGTCGGTGCTGGAGGCGACCGGTCAGCCCTGGTCGTTCGGGGAGTTCACGGGGGAGCAGGTCACGGCCTTCGGCGGGCAGTGACCCGCACGACGTGACGAGCGGGGTGGCCCGGGGAGGTCCCGGGCCACCCCGCTCGTGCTCAGGGCGGTGAACGCTCCCGGCCCGTCGGCCGGCGCACGACGTCCGCGGAGAGCAGGACGGCGACGTCGCCGACGGGGCGGGGCTGCGGACGCGGCGGTGCGGTCTTCGTGGTCGTCGTGCCGACCGCGAGGAGATCGGCCACGATCGCCCAGAACCGCTCCTCGACCACGTCCTCGCCCCGGTCGGTCAGGACGAGTTCCACGGCAGCCCCCGTCAGGAACCGATGGCCTGCGGCGACTCGTGCCTCTTCTCGTGGTCCTGCACCGCGATGCGACGGGGTTTGGCCTTCTCGGCCACGGGGACCCGCAACGTCAGGACCCCGCTGCGGTACCCGGCGGTGATCTTCTCGGTGTCGAGGTTGTCGCCGAGGATGAGCTGGCGGCTGAACACCCCGCGCGGGCGTTCGGCGGCGATCATCTCGGCGGTCCCCTCGTGGACGGGGCGCTGCGCCCGGACGGTCAGGACGTTGCGCTCGACGTCCAGTTCCACGCTGTCGGGGTCGACGCCCGGGAGGTCGAACTCGACGACGAACTCGTCCCCGGTGCGCCAGGCGTCCATCGCCATGACGGCCGGCCGGGCAGAGGTCCCCAGCACCTGCTGGGTCAGTCGATCGAGTTCCCGGAAGGGATCAGTGCGCATCAACATGGCCACCACCTCCGTTGTGCGAGAGAGGATGCGCTCCAATCGGGCGACCGGACCGGGCCGGTGCCCACCCACTGATCTAGCACTCTCCTGCGTGGAGTGCAAGAGGTCACTTCGCCTCGGACCAGCGCTGCACGACCCTGACGTCGGCGACGAACCGGACCCCCGAACCCGACGCCCACCGCCCCGCCGTCTGCGCGAGCGCGACCTCGAGGAGCCCCGCCGCGCGGTCGGCCTCCGCGACCGGCACGTGCAGCAGGAGCTCGTCGTGCAGGCACAGCACGATCCGGCCCGCGGTGCCCGCCAGACCCGCGCGCACGGTCGCGGCCCAGGCCTTGAACAGTTCCGCCGCGGCGCCCTGCACGACGGCGTTGCGCGCGAACCGGCCGCGGGCCGTCAGCGCCGTCCCCTCCTCGGCGGGGGGCAGGTCGGAGATCCGCACGAGTCGGCCGCCGTACGTCCGCACGTCGCGGCCCTCGCGGCCGGCCTCCTCGGCCGCGCGCAGGTAGGTCAGCGCCCGCGGGTAGGCGCGTTCCATGCGCCGCAGCGCCTCCCCGGCCGCCCCGGACGTCTGGCCGTACATGGCGGCGAGCACGGCGACCTTGGCCGTCGGCCGGTCCGCGGCCAGGGCGGCCGCCACGGGGGCGTAGAGGTCGTCGTCGTGGGTGGCGGCGACGAGCCCGGGGTCCTGCGAGACCGCGGCGAGCACCCGGGGCTCGACCTGGCCGAGGTCGGCCCGCACGAGGGCGAAACCGGGTTCGGCGGCGACGGCGGGGCGCAGTTCGGCGGGCAGGTTGTGCAGCCCGGCCTGGGCCGTCATCCGCCCGGCGGCGGCGTCCGCCGCCGACCACGCCCCGCGCAGCCGGCCGTCGCGGCCCACGTGCTCGTCGAGCCACGGGTAGCCGTACGTCGTCGCGAGCCGTTCGGCCTTGCGCCACTGCAGCAGCGCGGCGACCCCCGGGTGGGCGTCGCGGAAACCCTCCAGGCGGTGCGCGCGGGTGTCGGGCACGTCGAAACCCAGGCCCCGCAACGCCGCCAGCACCTGGGCGGGGTTGCGCAGGTCGACCGTCCCCAGGTGGCGGCGGACGGGTTCGTCGCGCTCGGCCCGGGCCCGCGCCTCCTCGGCGGGCGTGCGCGGGCGCGGGCCGACGGCGGCGCCGACGATCCGCTCGGCCGTCGCGCGGTCCAGGGGTAGCCCCGTGCGGGACAGCTCGAGCGCCAGCAGCGTGGCGGCCGACTCCGCGTACCCCGTCTGCACCGGCAGCGGCGGCCCCGCGGGGGTGACCCGCCGGTCCGGCAGGGCGGCGAGGCGGCGGGACTGGGCGGCGGCGACCTCGAGGGCGAGCTCGGCCCAGCGCGCGGCGCGCTCGAGCCGTTCGGGCGGGTCCACGTCGAAGGCGCGGCCGTCGGCCCAGGTGGCGGACAGCTGCCCGTCGGTGACGGGGTCGTCGGCCGAGGCGGCCCCGTCGAGGTCGAGCAGCCCCGTGCCGTGGGCGGCCGCGGGGCGCCGCGACGGGGGCGGGGGAGCGGGGCGCCCGTGGGCCGCGGCCCAGGCGGCGGCGGGGTCCTCGCGCCAGCCGCCCTCGACGACGCGGTGCACGGCGGCCACGTCGTGGCAGCGCGCCAGGTGCACGGGGGCGATCCCGCCCACGGCCGAGGCGGCCGACCACCACGTCCAGCGCGGGGAGAACTCCGCCTCCAGGTCGGCGACCACCCGGGCGGGCTCGTCGGTGGGGACCGCCCAGCGCCGGCCGGGGACGGCCAGGCCCACGCCGCCCGGCACGACCACCAGGCCGAGGTCGGGGACGCGTCCCAGCGTCCTGAGCTCGGCCCGCACGTCCACCACCGGGCCAGTGTGCCGGGGACCTCCGACGGCGATGCCGCGGGCGGGGACGGGTGCGCCGCCGGGGGCTCACGCCGCCCGGTCGAACCCCGGCGCGGGTGTCCCGCTGAGTTCGTGGAGCTGCTCCCAGACCCGGGCGAGGAGCGCGGGGTCGGGGTGCGCGGTGTGCGGCCGGGGTCCGGCGACCTCGGGGAGCCCACGCCGGCCGTCGGCCGGGCCGAGGAGTTCCCCGCCGCCCAGCGCCGGGTCGAGCAGCCCGCGGACACCGGCCCACGCCGCGGCGTCCTTGCCCTGCGCCCACGGCGAGAACGGGTTGCGGCGCGTCTGGGTCCGGGGGTCGAAGACGCCGTCGCGGGCCGGGGTCCGCGCGTCGACCCCGACGCCGGGGAACGTGAGGACCGACTGCACGGGGTGGCCCGCCGCGCGCAGCCGCCGGTGCAGCTCGTAGGCGTAGAGCTCGGTCACGGTCTTGGCCCAGGTGTAGCTGCGAAGGAACCCGCGCTGGGGCGTCGTGACGTCCTCGACGCGGGCCTTCCAGCGGCCGACGAAACCCGTCGTGGTGTGCACGACCCGCGGGGCGGGGCCGCCCAGGGCGGGCAGGAGCGCGGTGGTCAGCGCGACGTTCGCGACGACGTGCGTCCCCAGGAGCTCGCTGAACCCGTCCTGCGTGGTGGCGTGCCGCCGGGTGCTCATCGAGCCGCCGTTGAGCAGGATCCCGTCGAGGCGGTCCAGGGCGAGCAGTTCCGCGGCGGCGCGGCGCACCGAGGCCAGCGAGGCCAGGTCGAGGACGACGGTGGTGACGTCGGCGCCGGGGACCTCGCGGCGGATCGAGGCGGCGGCGCGCTCGAGCCTGCCGGGGGAGCGGGAGGCGAGCACCACGCGCGCGCCGGTGGTGGCGAGCTGCTCGGCGGCGAAGTAGCCGATGCCGGCGGTGGAGCCGGTGACGGCGAACGTGCGCCCGTGCTGGCCGGG
This sequence comes from Kineococcus rhizosphaerae, assembly GCF_003002055.1. Classification (NCBI taxonomy): domain Bacteria; kingdom Bacillati; phylum Actinomycetota; class Actinomycetes; order Kineosporiales; family Kineosporiaceae; genus Kineococcus; species Kineococcus rhizosphaerae. The sequence continues at coordinate 379,903 of NZ_PVZF01000003.1, read as the reverse complement.
CAGGTCGGTGGGGTTCCAGGACACGGGTTCCTCCGGGGGACGTAGAGCGGATGAAGTATCCGTCAAGGACGCTAGCATGAAACGGATGGAGTATCCGTAGCTTGGTACGCTCCTCGGGTGAGCCCCCGACCGGACGCGGCCCGCAGCCGCGAGCGCATCCTCGACGCCGCCCGCGACCTGCCGCCGGACGACCTGCGGCTCAACGACGTCGCCCGCCGCGCCGGCGTCGGGGTGGCCACCGTCTACCGGCATTTCCCGACCGTCCACGCCCTCGTCGAGGCCCTGGCCGAGACCGACCTCGCGCGCTACTCCGAGTTCGCCCGCCGCGCCGCGTCCGACCCCGACCCGCTGGCCGGTCTCGAACTCCTCGTGCGCGAGGGCCTGGCCCTGCAACTGGCCGACGGTGGCCTGCAGGCGGTGTTCCTCGCCCCCCGGGACGCCAGCCCCGCCGTCACCGCGATCAAGGACGAGCTCGTCGCCGCGACGGCCACCGTCGTGCGCCGCGCCGTCGCCGCCGGGGTCGTCCGCGACGACCTGACCCCGGCCCGCCTGCAGCACCTCGTCTGCGGCGTCGAGCACGCCGTGCGGCTCGGCGGCGGCCGGCCGCAGGACCGCGAGTTCCACCTCGGCGCGGCGCTCGCCGGTCTGCGCACCGTCCCCTGACCCGCCTCCCCGACCCGCTCCCCGAGCCGCCCCCGACCCGCCCGTGGGCGCTCCGATGAGTCGCCGGGCCCGGCCGGGTCACCCCTGCGTGGCCGACGTGGAGACCGAGCACGTGCTGTCCGGGGACGGCACCCGCATCGCCTTCGACCGGCGCGGCGCGGGCCCCGTGCTCGTGCTCGTCGACGGGGTGCTCAGCGAACGGCGGACCGGGCCGATGCGCCCGCTGGCCGTGCACCTCGCGACCGCGTTCACCGTCGTCACCTACGACCGGCGCGGGCGGGGGGAGAGCACCGACGCGACGGGTGACGTGCGCGGGTACGCGGTGGAGCGTGAGCTCGACGACCTGCGCAGCCTCCTGGAGGCCGTCCTGGACGGGGCCCGGGACGTGGCCCTGCACGGGGCCTCGACCGGAGGGCTGCTCGCGCTGCACGCCGTCGGCGCGGGACTGCCCGTGCGGTCGGTGTCCCTGGTCGAGCCGCCGTTCGGGGCGTGCGCCACGGTGGGTGCGGGGTTCGTCGGGCGGCTGACGCACCTGCTCGACCAGGGCCGCCGGGCGGACGTCGTCACGACCTTCCAGCGGGCCGTGGGGGTTCCCGAGGAGCTCGCGCTCGCCGGCGGTCCCGCGTTCGCGCCGCACGCCCCGACGGTGGTCTACGACTGCGTCCTCACCTCGGCGCTGACGCCGGACCTCCTGCGCGGCGTGCAGGTCCCCGCGCTCGTCGTGGAGTCGACCACGACCGGCGGGCGGGTGGCGCGGTGGACGGCCGCCGCCGTCGCCGCCCTGCCCCGCGGCGAGCACGTCGCGCTCGCCGGGGTGTGGCACGGCGTCCCGGACGCCGACCTGGCGCGGACGCTCACCGCCTTCCACCGCCGCTGACCGCGGCCGTCGTGCACGCGGCGGGGCCCGGGGTCGTGGGACCCCGCGGCCGGGGTTAGCGTGCGCGGGACAGCACCGGAGAACCCACCGGAGAACCCGCCGGAGAACCCCAGGAGGAACTCGTGCCCGTGTCCGCCAGCGGAACCATCGACCTCGGTGGCAAGACCGTCCACCGGCTCGGCTACGGCGCCATGCGCATCACCGGTCCCGGCATCTGGGGCCCGCCGCAGGACCACGACGAGGCGGTCCGCGTCCTGCGCCGGGCCGTGGAGCTCGGGGTCACCTTCATCGACACGGCCGACTCCTACGGCCCCTACGTCTCCGAGGACCTCATCCGCGAGGCCCTGCACGACGGGACGGGGTACGGCGACGTCGTCGTCGCGACGAAGGGCGGGCTCACGCGCTCGGGCCCGGACGTCTGGCCGCCGCTGGGCCGTCCCGAGTACCTGCGCCAGTGCGTGCTCATGTCGCTGCGCCGACTGGGTCTGGAACGCATCGACCTGTGGCAGTTGCACCGCATCGACGCCAAGACCCCCCGCGCCGACCAGTTCGGGGTGGTCAAGGAGTTCGTCGACGAGGGTCTGGTCCACCAGGTCGGGTTGTCCGAGGTCGGGGTCGACGACGTGAAGGAGGCGCAGGCCGCGGGCCTTCAGATCGCCTCGGTGCAGAACCGCTACAACCTCGGCGACCGCCGGGCCGAGGACCTGCTGACGTTCTGCGAGGAGCAGGGGATCGCCTTCATCCCGTGGGCCCCGGTCGACGCGGGGACCCTCGCCCGCCCCGGTGGGCCGCTGGAGGAGATCGCCGCGCACCACGACGCGACGACCTCCCAGCTCGCCCTCGCCTGGCTGCTGCGCCGCTCGCCGGTCATCGTCCCCATCCCGGGGACCTCGACCGTGGCGCACCTGGAGGAGAACCTCGCCGCCGCCGACGTGGAGCTCGGCGACGACGAGTTCGCGACCCTGGAGGCCGCGGGGCGCTGACGCTCGAGCCCCTCAGGCTCCGGTCACGACGGCGGCGCCCGCGTCGTTCAGGTACGGCATGACGGAGTCGGCGTAGGCGCGCATCGTCGTCTCCTTGGCGTCGTGCTGCAGGTACAGCGCGAACTGGTCGACGCCGAGCTCCTGCAGCTCCCGCAGGCGCTGCAGGTGCTCGGCGGGGGGACCGAGGACGCAGAAGCGGTCGACGATCTCGTCGGGGACGAAGTCGGCGTGGGTGTTGCCGGCCCGGCCGTGCTGGTTGTAGTCGTACCCCTGGCGGCCGGCGATGTAGTCGGTGAGGGCGGCGGGCACCCCGCCGTCCGTGCCGTAGCGCCCGACGAGGTCGGCGACGTGGTTGCCGACCATCCCGCCGAACCACCGGCACTGGGCGCGCGCGTGCTCCAGCCCGGCGTCGCCGCCGTCGGTGACGTAGGCCGGGGCCGCGACGCAGATCTTCACGGCGTCGGGGTCGCGGCCCGCGCGCTCGGCGGCCTCCTTGACCGCCTTGATCGTCCAGGCGGCGATGTCGGGGTCGGCCAGCTGCAGGATGAACCCGTCGGCGACCTCCCCGGTCAGCTGCAGCGCCTTCGGCCCGTACGCCGCGACCCATACCTGGGTGCGGTTCGCCTCGTTCGTCGCGCGGGCCCACGGGAACCGGATGGTCTGCCCGTTGTGCTCGACGGCGCGGCCGTTGGCCAGTTCCCGGATGACGTGGACGGACTCGCGCAGCGTCGCCAGCGTGCTGGGCTTGCCGGCGAGGGTGCGGACCGCGGAGTCGCCGCGCCCGATGCCGCAGATCGTGCGGGGCCCGTACATCTCGTTGAGCGTGGCGTAGCTGGAGGCGGTGACCGTCCAGTCCCGGGTGAGGGGGTTGGTGACCATGGGGCCGACGACGATGTTCCGCGTCGCCTGCAGGATCGCGGAGTAGACGACGTACGGTTCCTCCCACAGCAGGTGCGAGTCGAACGTCCACGCGTGCGTGAAGCCGAGCGTCTCGGCCTGCCGGGCGAGTTCGACGACGCGCGCAGCGGGTGCGGTGTTCTGCAGGACGACCCCGAGGTCCACGGTGCTCTCCTTCTCGTGTTCTCGTGCAGGGTGCGCGGATCAGCGCAGGTACTGGGACAGGCCGCGGCGCACGTAGCGGCCGTGCCCCTTCGCGCCGAGGTACTGCCCGCGGTCGACGACGGTGCGGCCGCGCGACAGGACGGTGCGGACCTGCCCCTGCAGGACCGCGCCCTCGAACGCGGAGTGGTCGAGGTTCATGTGGTGGGTCGTCGCGCTGACGGTCGTCGTGGCCCGCGGGTCGTACACCACGAGGTCGGCGTCCGAGCCCGGGGCGACGACGCCCTTCTTCGGGTACATCCCGAACATCCGCGCCGGGGTGGTGGCGCACGTCTCCACCCAGCGCTGCAGGGACAGGTTCCCGTCGACGACGCCCTGGTGGACGAGGTCCACGCGGTGCTCGACGAGGCCGAGCCCGTTGGGGATCTTCGAGAAGTCCCCGCGGCCCAGGGTCTTCTGGTCGTTGAAGCAGAACGGGCAGTGGTCGGTGGAGACGACCGCGAGGTCGTCGGTGCGCAGCCCCCGCCACAGGTCCCGCGCGTGCGGTTCGTGCTTGGAGCGCAGCGGGGTCGAGCAGGCGTACTTGGCCCCCTCGAACCCCGGCGCCCCGAGGTGGTCCTCCAGCGTCAGGTAGAGGTACTGCGGGCACGTCTCGGCGAACACGTTGCGGCCCTCGCCGCGGGCGGCGGCGATGCGTTCGAGGGCCTGGGAGGCCGAGACGTGCACGATGTAGAGGGGAGTGCCGCCGGCCACCTCGGCCAGGGCGATGGCCCGGTTCGTGGCCTCCCCCTCCAGCGCGGCGGGCCGGGTCAGCCCGTGCCAGACGGGGTCGGTGTTCCCCGCCGCGAGGGCCTGCTGGACGAGCACGTCGATGGCAGTGCCGTTCTCGGCGTGCATCATGATCGTCGCGCCGTTGTCCGTGGCGCGCTGCATGGCCCGCAGGATCTGCCCGTCGTCGGACTTGAACACGCCCGGGTAGGCCATGAACAGCTTGAAGCTGCTGATCCCCTCGTGGGCGACGAGGGTGTCCATGGCCTTGAGGGACGCCTCGTCCACGCCGCCGAGGATCACGTGGAACCCGTAGTCGACGGCGCAGTTCCCCTCGGCCTTGGCGTGCCAGGCGGCGAGGGACTCCTCGACGTCCTCCCCGGTGCGCTGCACGGCGAAGTCCACGATCGTCGTCGTCCCGCCGAAGGCCGCGGCCCGGGTGCCGGTCTCGAACGTGTCCGAGGCCTGCGTCCCGCCGAACGGCATCTCCATGTGGGTGTGGACGTCGACCCCGCCGGGCAGGACGTAGCACCCGGCGGCGTCGATGCGTTCGTCGACGGTGAAGAGGTCCGCGGTGCCCGGGGCGAGCAGGGCGACGATCCGCTCGTCCTCGACGAGGACGTCGGTGGGCGTCGTCCCCGTGGTGGAGACGACCTCCCCGCCGTGGACGAGGACGCGGCTCACGGCGCGACCAGCGGGCCGTAGGCGTCGGGGCGGCGGTCGCGGTAGAACTGCCACTCGTCGCGCGCCTCGCGGACCAGGGACAGGTCCAGGTCGCGGACGAGCAGTTCCTCGTCGGTGGAGCTGGCGCGCTCGCCGACGTAGTTCCCGCGGGGGTCGACGACGTAGCTGGTGCCGTAGAAGTCGACCGCCTGGTCGCCGTACTCGTTGTCCTCGCGGCCCACCCGGTTGGGGACGCAGACGAAGTAGCCGTTCGCCGCGGCGGCGGTGGGCTGCTCCAGCTCCCACAACCGGTTCGACAGGCCGGGTTTGGAGGCGTTGGGGTTGAAGACGATCTCGGCGCCGTTCAGGCCGAGCGCCCGCCAGCCCTCGGGGAAGTGCCGGTCGTAGCAGATGGTGACGCCGACGCGGCCGACGGCGGTCTCGAACACCGGCCAGCCGAGGTTGCCGGGACGGAAGTAGAACTTCTCCCAGAAGCGGTCGACGTGCGGGATGTGGTTCTTGCGGTAGGAGCCGAGGACGGTCCCGTCGGCGTCGACGACCACGGCGGTGTTGTAGTACACACCGGGCTGCTGCTCCTCGTAGATCGGCAGCACGCTGACGACGCCGAGCTCCTTGGCCAGCGCGGCGAAACGCTGCACGACGGGGCCGTCGGCGGGTTCGGCGTACCGGTAGTACTTCGGGTCCTGGGTGATGCCGAAGTAGGGGCCGTAGAACAGTTCCTGGAAGCACAGGACCTGGGCGCCGTCGGCGACGGCCTTGCGGGCCAGCACCTCGTGCTTGTCGAGCATCTCGGCCTTCGAGCCCGGCCAGCTGACCTGGGTCAGGGCGGTGCGGACGACGGTCACGGGGTCTCCTCGCGGTTCTGGGGGTGGACCTTCTCGATCAGCAGGTACAGGGCGCCGCCGGCGATGCAGCCGACGAGCCAGGAGTAGGCGGCCAGGCCGGACAGGGCCGGCCAGAACGCGACGAGCAGGGTCAGGGCGCCCGCGGCGACGAGCGCGCCCACGGCGTTCGGGTTGACCCCGCGGCGGTAGTGGTAGCGGCCGGCGGGGTCGGCGGAGTACAGCGCGTCGACGTCGACGTGGCCGCGGCGCACCAGGTAGTAGTCCACGACCATGATGCCGAACAGCGGCCCGATGAGGGCGCCGACGCCGCCGATGAAGTAGTTCACCGCGACGGGGCTGGAGTACAGCTTCCAGGGCATGACGAGCAGGGAGACGACCGCGGTGATGGTCCCCCCGGTGCGGAAGCTGATGCGCGACGGGGCGGTGTTGGCGAAGTCGTAGGCGGGGGAGACGAAGTTGAGGATGATGTTGATCCCGACCGCCGACCCGGCGATGGCGACCGTGGCGACGAGCAGCAGGGTGACGCTGTCGATGTCCTTGACGAGTTCCACGGGGTCGGTGACGGCGACGCCGTGCAGCTTCGCCGAGGCCAGCGCGATGACCACCGAGACGAGGGCGAACGCGGTGCCGTTGACGAGCAGGCCCAGGCTGTTCCCCCGGCGGATGGACCGGGCGTCGGGGGAGTTGCGCGAGAAGTCGGCGAAGTTCAGCATCGGGCCGGACAGGAACGCCACCGTCAGGAACGCCCCGGACACGATCGCGCCGACGGTGTGCGGGCCGTCCAGGGCCGGGCCCTGGCGGTAGTTCCAGTCGATGCTCCACCCGGCGCGCCCGAGCACCCACAGGGCGAGGGCGGCGATCGCGATCCACAGCACCGGGCCGGCGACGTCGGACAGCTTCCGGACGGCCTCCATGCCGCGGTTCAGGACGGCGAGCTGGACGACCCACAGGACGCCGAAGCAGATCCAGCCCAGGCCCGACATGCCGAGGAACTGCGCCTCGGCCAGGCCGGCGGCGCCGGGGAACAGCTTCAGGGCCAGCGTCACCACGGCCAGGCTGGCGAGGTAGGTCTGGATGCCGTACCAGGCGACGGCCACGACGGCGCGCAGCAGGGCCGGCACGTTGGCGCCGTGGACGCCGAAGCTGAGCCGGGCGAAGACGGGGAACGGGACGCCGGCGCGCTGCCCGGCGACCCCCATGAGGTTGCAGCCGACGAGCAGGACGAGCAGGCCGCCGAACACGGCCGCCACGACCTGCCAGCCCGTGAGGCCCAGCACGAGCAGGCCGATGGCGAAGGTGTAGCTGCCCAGGCTGTGCCAGGCGGACATCCACCAGCAGAACAGGTCCCAGGTGCGCCACGGGGCCGAGCTGCCCCGGGGGGCGAGGTCGGCGTTGTACAGCCGGGGGCTGTAGTGCGCGGGACGGACGGCGGGGGTGGGTGGGGCGGACTCGGGTGCGCTCACGGGGCTGAGGTCCTTCCGCTGGGCGCCGCGGCGCCGACGGGTGGAGCAGGAGGTGACCTCAGTGTGTTGAGCGTGAAACCCGGTGTCCAACAGGACTTTTCACGAAAGCATCGATTCAGTCGATGTCAAATTCAGGAAACATCGACGAAACGTCTGCGTTACACGCGCACGACCTGCCGGCACACGTCGGCGAAGGCCGCCGCCCGCCGGGTGGGGCGCGCGTCCGGCGCCTGCGCCAGCACGACCTGCACCGGGGGCAGGCGCTCGGCCAGGTCCAGCGCCACGACCCGCCCCCGCGTGTGGGTGGTCCCGTGCGGCAGCCGCCGGTTCAGCACCGCGTACCCGTCGTGGGCCACGAACGAGCGCACCGTCTCGTACCCCGTCAGCCGGTGCCGCACCCGAGGGACCACCCCGACGACGTCGAACAGGCCCAGCAGGTACTCGCGCGTGTGCGGCAGGTCCAGCAGCACGAGCGGCTCGTCGGCCAGTTCCCGCAGGCTCACCGGCCGCGTCCGGGTGGCCAGCGCGTGCCGTTCCCCCACGATGACGTGCGGCGGCAGCTCCTCCAGCACCTCGGTGCGCAACCCCGCCCCCAGGCCCATGCTGTAGAGCAGCGCGATCTCGCACCCGCCCGACAGCACCGACTGGCGCACGAACTCCTGGTCGCCCTCCACGATCGAGACCTCGACCGCCGGGTGCCGGCGGCCGAAGGCCGCGACGATCTCGGGCAGGCGCAGCGAGGCGATCGGCTCGTACACGCCCACGACCAGCCGGCCCGCCGGGGCCTGGTGGTCCTGGCGCACCCGCGCCGGCAGCTCCTCGGCCGCCTCCAGCAGGGGCAGGCTCTCGTGCAGCAGTCGCAGGCCGCTCTCGGTGAGCTCCACTCCGCGGCGCGGCACGCGCCGGAACAGGGCGGTGCCCATCGCCGCCTCCAGCTGGGCGACCGCCGACGACAGCGCCGACTGCGAGATCCGCAGCCGGGCCGCCGCCACCGTCACGCTCTGCTCCTGCGCCACGGCCGCGAAGTAGCGCAGCTGCGTGAGGGTGAACTCCCTGGACACGCCGGCCGGCCGCCTCAGGCGTCCAGCAGCCCCGCGTCGTGCGCGACGATCGCGACCTGCACGCGGTTGTGGGCGCCGAGCTTGGTGAGCAGGCGCGACACGTGCGTCTTGACGGTCGCCTCGCTCATGAACAGCTCCTTGCCGACCTCGGCGTTCGACAACCCGCGGCCCACGGCCCCGAGGACCTCGCGCTCGCGGTCGGTCAGGGTCTGCAGGCGCTCGGCGGCCTCCCGGCGCCGCGGGTTCACGGCGTCGGCGGCGTAGTGCCCGACGAGGCGGCGCGTGACGGTCGGGGACAGCATCGCCTCACCCGCCGCGACGATCCGCACGGCCGAGACGAGTTCGCGCGGCGGGGTGTCCTTCAGCAGGAACCCCGTCGCCCCGGCCTGCAGGGCCTGGAACACGTACTCGTCGAGGTCGAACGTCGTGAGCATCACGACGCTGGGCGCCTGCGGGCGCTCGGTGATGGCCTTCGCCGCGGTCAGGCCGTCCATCACGGGCATCCGCACGTCCATGAGGACGACGTCGGGACGGTGCGCCGCGACGCCCTCCACGGCCTGCGCGCCGTTCTCGGCCTCGCCCACGACCTCGATGTCGTCGGCGCTGGACAGGATCATCCGCAACCCGGCCCGCACGAGGGCGTCGTCGTCCACCAGCAGGACCCTCGTGGGCCTCGCCCGCTCGTCCACGCCCGTTCCCTCCGTCACGTTCACCCGTCCTGAGAAGACCCCGACCCGGCCGGGGTGCGCACGATCCTCGCATCCGGCGGGGTCCACGCCGCGCCCGAGCCCGCCCGCGGCCGGCCGTCGGGCGCCGCCCACGGCAACCGGGCCCGCACCGCGAAACCCCCGCCCGGCTCCGGACCCGACGTCAGCGTGCCGTCGGCCAGCCCCACGCGCTCGGACAACCCGACCAGCCCCGAGCCCGCCCCCGGCAACCCCGCCGAGACCCCCGACGGGCGCGCGTTGACCACCGAGACGAGCATCTCGCGGCCCACCTCGCCCGAGACCGTGACGACCGTCGCCGCCGACGGCGCGTGCTTGTGCACGTTCGTCAGCGCCTCCTGCACGATCCGGTAGACGGTGCGGCCCAGCTCGGCCGGCACGTCCGCGTGCACGGGGACGTCGGTGCGGAACTCGGCCGACACCCCGGCCTCCCGCGTCGACTCCACGAGCCGGCGCACGTCGACGAGCGTGGGCTGGGGGGCCAGTTCGGCGGCCGAGCTCGCCGCCGACACCGTGCTCGGGGCCCGCAGGACGCCCAGCACGCGGCGCAGGTCCTCCAGCGCCGTGCGGGCCGTCTCGCGGATCGTCGCCGCCGTCGCCTCCACCTGGTCGGCCCCCACGTCGGGCCGGACCTCCAGCCCGCCGGCGTGCAGCGCCACCAGCGAGATCCGGTGCGCGAGGACGTCGTGCATCTCCCGGGCGATCCGGGTCCGCTCGGCCAGCCGCGCCTGCTCCGCGCGCAGCACCTGCTCGTGCTCGGCGCGTTCGGCGCGCTCGCGCAACGACGTCACCAGGTCCCGGCGGGCCCCGACGAAGGCGCCGACGAACACGCACAGCGCCACCCCGATGAGCCCCGTCGTGATCGCCACGGCCAGACCGTCGACCGTGGTGCGCGACGAGGACGCCACCGACGCCACGACGGCCACGCCCGAGGTCAGGACGAGCAGGCGGTCGCGGCGGCGCACCGCCAGCGTGATCAGCGCCCAGTACAGGGCCCCGTCGAACCCCAGGACGAAGGCGACGGCGAGGGAGACGACGCACAGCAGCACCGGGTGGCTGCGTCGCCACCACAGCGCGACGCTGTTCGCCACGACCACCGCCGCGCTGACCGCGGCCCCGACCCCGGTGCCCGCCAGCCAGCCCAGGCCGTCGGCCAGTGCGGGCGGCCCCTCCGAGGAGCTGCTGCTCGGGCCCACGACGACGGCGTGCAACCAGGCCAGGGCGAAGAACAGGGCGACCACGACCGCCACGACGTCCCGCACCCGGGGGGCGAAGCGCCAGCGGCTGACCCACGGGTCTGCTGGAGGGGCGACCGAGTTCACCGCCTCAGCGTAGGGAGGTGGTTGAGCGTCCGTCGTCCGCCGATCGTCCCTCGCGGCCTCCCGCGTCCGTCGCAGACGGTGGCTCCGTACGATCCCGCCGTAGCCGTAGCCGATCCCGCGCCGAGTCCGTCCCCCGATCCCCCCCGATCCCCAGGAGCCCGTCGTGACCGACGACCAGCACCCCGCCCCCTCCACCACGACGTCCGTCGCCTTCCTGGGGCTGGGCCGGATGGGCAGGGTCCTCGCCGGCCACCTCCTCGCGGCCGGCCACGACCTGCGCGTCTGGAACCGCACCCCCGGCCGCGACGGCGACCTCGTGGCCGCCGGCGCCACCTCCGCGCCCACCGCCGGCGAGGCGGTCCGCGACGCCGAGGTCGTCGTCACCGCCCTCTTCGGCCCCGACGCCGTCCGCGAGGTCGTCCTCGACGGGCTCGACCTGCCGGCGGGCACGCTGTGGATCGACATCACCACGATCTCCCCGGCCGACGCCGCCGAGCACGCCACCTGGGCCGCCGCCCGCGGCGTCGACCACGTCCACGCCCCCGTCGTCGGCTCGCTCGGTCCCGCCGCGAACCGGGCCCTCGGCGTCCTGGCCGGTGGGCCCCGCGCCGAGCGCGCCGTCCCGTTCGTCGCGCTGTGGGCCGACCCCGACCGCCTCCAGGTGCTGCCCGAGGCCGCCGCCGCCGCGACCGGCAAGCTCGTCGCCAACCTCGCCCTCGCCGTCTCCTTCCAGGGCCTGGTGGAGGCCGTGCGACTGGGCGCCTCGGGCGGGCTCGACCTCGAGCAGGTCCTGACGACCCTGAAGGGCACGGGCCTGGGGCCCATCGCCGCGATGAAGGGCCAGAACCTGCGCACGGGGGAGTTCGGCGACACCCAGTTCTCCACCGACCTGCTGCTCAAGGACACCGGGCTCATGCTCGGCACGTCCCGGTTCCCGCTGCCCGCGCTGACCGTCGCCGCCCAGGGGCTGCTCGCCGCGCAGCGGGCCGGGCACGGGGACGAGGACTTCTCCGTCGTCGCGCGCGACGAACCGCGCTGAGGGACGGGGCACCTCCCGACAGCGGGTAGACTCCTCCTGGCGGTCCCGGCGACGGGACCACTCGCTGGGGCCCCGTTGTGTAGCGGCCCAGCACGCCGCCCTCTCACGGCGGTAGCGCGGGTTCGAATCCCGTCGGGGCTACGTCGGAAGGCTCCTGGTCCACGGACCGGGAGCCTTCGTCGTTCCCGGGGCCGCTCCCCCGTGCGTCAGCCGCGCGTCGCGCCCGGGTCGGGGGTGCCGATCCGCTCGAACCGGCCCGGCCGGTCGTCCTCGGCGTACTGCCAGTACGTCGCGACCGCCTGCCCGCCGGCCGAGACCCGCGTCACGAACTGGAACCCGTCGTCGAACAGCGGGTCGTCGGCGTAGACGTCGTCCTGCGGGGCGATGCCGTCGTGCTGCCCCTCGAAGGGCACGAACCGCCACGTCCCGTCGTCCAGGTGCTGGGCCACGACGGCCTGCACCCCGCCGCTCACCGAACCGCCCCGCAGGTGCACGACCGCGTCGGGGTAGCGCCCGCCCGTCAGGTAGCGCCACTGCGCGGCTCCCCCCTCCCGCCGCGCGAGCAGGGGTTCACCGGCCTCGACCGACCCCGCGGGCCGGAAGGCCGCACCGTCCCACGCCCAGAACGTGATCCGCGTGCCGGCCCCGTCCGTCGTGCGCGCCAGGACGGCCAGGTCCGGGGAGTCCTGCCCGACCGCCGGGGCCAGCGCCGACGCCTGGGCGCCCTCGCGGGCCACGAGGGCCGACAGCGCCTGCGCCGCGGCCGGGGCGGGGGTCGGGGCCGTGACCCCGGGGGTGGCGCCGGCCGCCGGGCTGGTGCCGGGCGGGGTGCTGCTGGACGGCGGGGCCGCCGCCGGGGTCCGCGGGGCCCCGCACGCCGCGAGCGCCCCCACGAGGGCGGCGGCCGCCGCGAGCACGAACGATCTCCTGGTCTCCACGTGCAACGGACGCCGCCCGCACGGCGTCTGTTGCACGGGGCCGGGACGTCCGGCGCGGCACGCAGGAGGGGGAGCGCGATGAGCGGGCACAGGGGGGGAGCCGACGAGGCGGACGTCGTCCGCGCGCTGCAGCGCGCGGGCCACGCGGACGCCCCGGTCGACGTGCCCGCCCTCCTCGCGGGGGCGCGGGGGCGCGCCCGCACCCTGCGGCGCCGCCGGCGGGGCGTCGCCGGTGCCGTCGCGGTGCTCGCCCTGGGCGTGCCCGCCGGGATCTGGCAGTGGCCGCACACCACCCGGGCGCCGTCGGCCCCGGCGACCGCGACCCTCGCGCCCTCGCTCACGGCGGACGCGCTGCTCACCACGGCGGACGTCGACGCCGTCGTCCCCGACCTCACGCCGGTCGACGTCAGCCCGTCGGTGACCTCCGGGCTGTGCCGGGACGAGGCCTACGACGGGACGCGCACCGTCGCCGACAGCCGGTCCCTGGGCTGGGGCGGCGCGACCGACGTGCTGAGCCACCCGTTCCCCGAGTCCGTCGCCGTCGACGTCGTCGTCTTCCGCGGCGACGCCGCGCAGGACTACGTGGCGGCCACCCGGCAGGACGCGCTCGCGTGCCGGGCCGGGACGCCGGAGTCGGCCCCCTGGAGCCCCGTCGACCCCCGCGTGGACGCCGACGAGACCGTCGCCGGGTTCGCGCAGTCCTCCCTCGACACGGCGGACCCGCGGTGGCGGGTCACCGTCGTGGCCCGCCGCGGCCAGCTCGTCGTCCGGGCCACGACCGACACCTACCAGCCCACCTCGGCGGCCGCCGTCGGCCAGGCCTCGGCCCTGGCGACCCGCGCCCTCGCGAAGGCGGCGGCGTTCACCCGGGCCGGGGGTGCGGCCCGGTGATCGTCACGGACCGCGCCCGCGGGGAGGTCGCTGCGGTGACCTTCGAGGAGTTCGCCGCCGTGCGCGGCGCCGCCCTCGTGCGGTTGGCCCGCGGCCTGCTGAAGGACCCGCACGCCGCCGAGGACGTGGTCCAGGACGTCCTGGCCAAGGCCCTGCTGACGTGGGGCCGCATCAGCGCCGCGGACGACCCCACCGCCTACGTCAACCGCATGGTCGTCAATGCCTGCACGTCGTTCTGGCGTCGCGCCGCCCGCCGCGAACGGCCCACCGGTGAGCTGCCCGAGCACGTCTGCGCGGACGGGACCGGGCAGCTCGCCGATCGCGACGAGCTCCTGCGGGCCCTGCGGACCCTGCCGACGAAGCAGCGGACGGTCCTCGTGCTGCGCCACTTCGAGGACTGCACCGACGAGCAGATCGCCGACCTGCTCGACGTCACGACCGGGACGGTGCGCAGCAACGCGCACCGCGGGCTGAAGGCCCTGCAGCGCGCCCTGTCGCGCTGACGGGGCACGGTTCCTCAAGGACGGCGCCGGACCGGCCGAAGGTAGGGGCACAAGGCTTCTAGATGCGTCGTCCGGGAGCCCCGTCCTCCGACGAAGGGGTCCGCCGTGTTCGGACGCAAGAAGGTCGCCGCCGGTCCGGCGTTCACCGGCCCCATGCCGCGGGACGTGGAAGCGCTCGAGGCGGTCCTGACCGCCCTGGACTCGGGGGTCACCACCGAGCTCGAGGCGCAGCTCGCCTGCGTCACGGCCCTGGCCGGAGCCCTCGACCTGACCTACGGCGGCGTCTGGCTGCCGGGCCCGGACGGGCGGTTCCGCCTCGCCGGTGAGGTCGGCCCCCTCGCCACCGGCCTCGCGGCCAGCCGCACCCTCGTCGTCGGTACCGAGGACGGCTGCGGGGGCCGGGCGATCACCACCCGCGAGCCCGTGCAGTGCGACGAGACGACCGACTCCTCGACGTGCAAGCGGTGGGAGGCGGCGCGCACCGCGGGCGCTCGCAGCGGGGCCCAGGTGCCGATCGTGGAGAACGGCAAGGTCGTCGCCCTCCACGAGTACTACGCCGCCCAGGCGCTGCCGTTCTTCGGCGGCCGGGCCGAGAAGTGGCGGGCCATCGGCCGCGTCGCCGCCCACGCCCGCCGCCGGGCCCTGGACACCGCCGCGCTGAAGGAGACGCTCGACGACCGCAACGCCGTGACGACCGTCGTGACCGGCCTCGGCATCGCCACCACCGAGGACACCGCGCTGCGCCGGACCCTCGAGACCGTCCGCGACGCCTTCGGCTGGGCCTACGGGTCGTACTGGGCGCTGGACCCCGCGACGAACACCCTGAAGTTCACGGTCGAGTCCGGCTCGGCCGGTGAGGAGTTCCGCCGCGTCACCCTCGCCGCGAGCTTCGCCGAGGGCGTCGGGCTGTCGGGGCGCGCCTGGCGCCAGCGCGACCTCGTCTTCGTCCACGACCTCGCCGAGATGACCGACTGCGTCCGCGCCCCCGCCGCCCAGCGCGCCGGGGTGAAGTCGGGCGTGTGCTTCCCGATCGTGTCCGACGGGCAGGTCCTGGGCACGATGGACTTCTTCACCACCGAACGCATCGAGCTGTCGGAGTCGCGGGCCTCCTCGCTGCGCAACGTGCAGCAGCTGCTGTCGCAGCGCCTGGACGTGCTGCGCCGCAGCGACGGTGACGCCGTGCGCTCGCACGCCCTGCTCGACACCGTGTCCCGGTTGCGCGACGCCGTCAACGACGCGGGCCGGGTCGCCGACGCCGCCGTCGGGCAGGCCTCGACCATGACGAACGAGGTCGACGCTCTGACCGGAGCCTCGGCCGCGGTCGGTGAGGTCATCAAGATCATCTCCGGCATCGCCGACCAGACGAACCTGCTGGCCCTCAACGCCACCATCGAGGCCGCGCGCGCCGGGGAGCTCGGCCGCGGGTTCGCCGTCGTCGCCAGCGAGGTCAAGGACCTCGCCCGCGAGACCGCGGACGCCACCCAGCGCGTCGCCCAGCAGATCGCGGGGATCCAGGCCTCCAGCTCCACGGTGTCGGGCGGGATCAACGAGACCGCCGCCATCATCCGCGAGCTCGACGTCGTCCAGGCCCGCATCTCCGAGGTCATCGACGAGCAGGTCGCGATGGCGACCGCCTACGAACGGCACTGACCCCGCCCCGGTCGGGCCCCCGAACCCGCCGCACCGTCGTCCGCCCAGAGCGGACGGCGGTGCGGCGGCCCCAGTTCCGGCGTAGCTTCGGCGGGAACCGACCGCTGGAGGTTCCCGTGCCGAAGCTGACCCTGGTGCCGCGTCCACCCGAGCGTCCGCCCGCGGGTCCCCCGCCGCTGCTGCGCGAGGCCGTCGGTGCCGTGCTGCGGGCCGAGCGCACCGCCCAGCGGCGGACCCTGGCCGACGTCGCGGCCGGCGCCCGGGTCTCGCTGCCGTACCTGTCCGAGGTCGAGCGCGGCCGCAAGGAACCGTCGTCGGAGGTGCTGGCCGCCGTGTGCGGCGCGCTCGACCTGACGCTGGTCGACCTGTTGCACCGCACCGGATCACTGGTCGCCCGCGGCACGGATGCCCCCGTCGTCGCGGCCCCTCGGGTGTCCCTGTCCCTCGCCGCCTGACCCCGGCGGTCGAGGACTCACCGGCAGCGGTCAAGGACGCCCGACGAGCGCGGCCGGGGAGACGACCTGGTCCGCGACGCCGTACGCGACGGCCGCCGCGCCCGGCAGCACCAGGTCCCGGTCGAGGTCGCGCCGCAACTCCTCCACCGAGTGCCCCGTGTGCCGGGCGAGGACCTGCTCGATCTCCGAGCGGATCCGCAGCACCTCCTGGGCCTGGATCTGCAGGTCCGCGGCCGTGCCCTGCGCGCCGCCGGAGGGCTGGTGCAGCAGGACCCGCGAGTGCTCCAGCACCGACCGCTTCCCGGGGGCGCCGGCGGCCAGCAGCACGGCCGCGGCGGAGGCGGCCTGCCCCACGCAGAACGTCGCGACGTCCGGCCGGATGAACTGCATCGTGTCGTAGACCGCCATGAGCGCCGTCGCCGAACCCCCGGGGGAGTTCACGTAGAGGTTGATCTCGGCCGTCGGGCTCTCCGAGGCCAGGTGCACGAGCTGGGCGATGACGACGTTGGCGACGGCGTCGTCGATCTCCCCGTGCACGAACACGATGCGGTCCGACAGCAACCGGCTGAACACGTCCGACGTGCGCTCGCCGCGGGCGGTGGACTCCACGACGTAGGGGATCGGGTAGCTCATCACAACCCCACCTTCCGGTCGGTGGCGAGCCGGACGTCGGAGACCGCCGTGACGACGTGGTCGACGAGCCCGTAGTCGCGGGCCTGCTCGGCGGTGAACCAGCGGTCGCGCTCGGAGTCGAACTCGATCGTCTCGACGTCCTGCCCGGTGTGGTGGGCGGTCAGGGCCTGGAACGTCCGCTTGGTGTACGCGAGGTTCTCTGCCTGGATGGCGATGTCGGCCGCGGTGCCGCCGATCCCGCCCGAGGGCTGGTGCATCATGACCCGCGCGTGCGGCAGGGCGAAGCGCTTGCCGGCCGTCCCGGCGCACAGCAGGAGCTGCCCCATGCTGGCGGCCATCCCCATGACCAGGGTCGAGACGTCGTTGGGGATGAGCTGCATGGTGTCGTAGATCGCCAGGCCCGCGGTGACCGAACCGCCGGGGGAGTTGACGTAGAGCGCGATGTCGCTCCTCGGGTCGTCGGCCGACAGCAGCAGGAGTTGCGCCGCCACGCGGTTCGCGATCGCGTCGTCGACCTCCTGGCCCAGGACGACGATGCGCTGGAACAGCAACCGCTGGGACAACTGGTCGTCGAAGGGACCGATCAGGGTGGGACTGGACATCCGCCGAGCTCCTTCCGTGAGGTGGTACGACCACCGTCGGCCCGTGCGCGTCGGCGCGGAAGGTCTTTCTGCCCGCAGGAGATCCCCTCCCGGCGAACACGCCCCTTCTCACCAAGTGAGAACGATCGTGGACCCGGTCCCGGAAAGCGGGGTTCCCTGCGGGCAGGGAAAGCCCCCCACCTGGTCGAGGAGGACTGGAATGAGCACGGACACCCGCGTCGCCGTCGTCACCGGAGCGGCCCGCGGCATCGGCCGCGGCATCGCCGAACGGCTCGGGCGCGACGGTCTGCACGTCGTCGTCGCCGACCTGCCCGTCATGAAGGGGAGCATCGACGAGACCGTGCAGGCCATCACGGAGGCCGGGGGCACCGCCACTGGGGCGGAGGTCGACGTCACCAGCGAGGAGTCCAACGAACTCCTCGTCCGCGCGGCCGTCGAGGCCGGCGGCCGCCTCGACGTCTTCGTCGCCAACGCCGGCATCGCCCAGGTCGAAGAACTCCTCGAGTACGACGCGGCCGACTTCGAGAAGATCTTCGACGTGAACGTCAAGGGCGTGTTCTTCGGCTACCGCGCCGCGGCGAAGCAGTTCATCGCCCAGGGCGGCGGGGGGAAGATCGTCGGTGCCGCCTCCATCGTCGCGTTCCGCCCCTTCGCGCTGCTCGGGCCCTACTCCGCGACGAAGTGGGCCGTGCGCGGGCTCACCCAGGCCGCGGCCATGGAGTGGGCCGAGCACGGGATCACGGTCAACGCGTACGGCCCCGGGATCGTGGGGACGGCCATGTGGGACCTCATCGACGAGAAGCTGGCGGCCAAGCACGGGCAGCAGAAGGGCGAGGCGCTCGCCGAGAACGCCCAGTCGATCCTGCTCGGCCGCGTCTCGGTCCCCGACGACGTGGCGAAGATGGTGAGTTTCCTCGCCTCGCCCGACTCCGACTACGTCACCGGGCAGACGATGCTCGTCGACGGCGGGATCCAGTTCTCCTGAAGAGGTCCGGGTCAGCCGGTGCGCAACCACCGGCTGACCCGGTTCGCGCTCTCCCGCAACGCCTTCTCCAGTTCCGTCGCCCGCCTGCGGTCGACGGTGCCGTCCGGGGTGCTGATGGCCACCGCCCCGACCACCGAACCCGCCGGGTCGTGGACGGCGACGGCCGCGCAGGCGAACCCGGGCACGAACTCCTCGCGCTCCCACGCGACCCCGCGGCGGGACACCTCCGCCAGGTGGGCGGCCAGCTCGTCCCGGTCGGTGATCGTCGTGGGGGTCAGCGGCGCGGTGCCGTGCGCGTCGAGGTACTCGGCGGCCTCCGGCGCGGCCATCCCCGCGAGCAGGATCTTGCCGAAGGCGGTCGCGTGCGCGGCCTCGTGGAACCCGAAGTTCATGGGGGTGATGCGGGGGAACCGCGCCGAGTCGGCCACGTGCGCGACCACGACGTCCGCGCCGCGGTACACGGCGAAGTACGCCGCGGCCCCGGCCACCTCGTGCAACCGCCCGACCTCCGCCCGGACGTTCGCGGGGACCCCCACCTGCCGGTGCAGGCTGACCCCGAGCCGGTCGAGCTTGTACCCGAGTTCGAAGCGCTTCTCGGTGCGCAGGTGGACGAGGTAGTCCAGCCCCACGAGGACCTGCAGCAGCCGGTAGGTCGTCGGCAGCGGCAGGCCCAGGACGTCGGAGACCTCCCTGGCGCTGGCGCCACCGCGCTCGGCGACGACCTCCAGGACGGCGAGCGTCCTCTCCACCGTCGCGACCCCGCCCACCGGCGCAGTGTGCCAGAGCCCGTGCGCTGGGTGCGCGCCTCAGGCCTTCCAGCCCCCGTCGGAGAACAGCAGCTGGCCGTTGATCCACCCGCCCTGCTCCGAGAGCAGGAACGCGACGAGGTTGGCGGTGTCGGCGGGGGTGCCCATCCGCCCCAGGGGGTTGCGCTCCAGGCAGGAGGCGCGCAGGTCGTCGTCCATCCACCCGGTGTCGACCGGACCGGGGTTGACGACGTTCGCCGTGATGCGCTGCTCCTGCAGTTCCCGGGCGGCGGCCAGCACGATCCGGTCCAGCGCCCCCTTGCTCGCGCCGTAGGGCAGGTTGTGCACCGTGTGGTCGCTGGTCAGCGCCACGATGCGCCCGCTGCCGGGGACGGCCCGGAACCGGCGGGAGAACTCCGCGACGAGCAGCCACGAGGCCCGGGCGTTCACCGCGACGTGCCGGTCGAAGCTCTCCACCGTCGTGTCCAGGATCGAGGAGTCCACCGACTCGGCGTGGCTCAGGACCAGGGCCGTCACGGGCCCGAGCTCGGCCTCGACGGTCTCGAAGAGCCGGGCGGGGACGGCCGGGTCGCTCAGGTCCGCCGGGACGGCGACCGTGCGGGCCCCCGCGGCCCGCAGCCCGGCGTGCACGTCGTCGGGGTCGTGGGGCTGCGGTCCCCACGGCATGCGCTCGTCGTAGGGCGTCCAGTGGCTCGTCGCCACGTCCCACCCGTCGTGGGCCAGTCGGGTTGCGAGGCCGGCGCCGATGCCGACCCGTCGTCCGACCCCCGTCACGAGCACCACCGGTCGCGTCATGCCGTCCACTCTGGCCGACGCGACCGGTGGCCCCGCAAGCCCTTTACTGCTGGTAGTGCTCGACCTCGCTCACCGGGCGGGCCTGGGCGCCCGCGGGGTCCTGGCCCGCGGCCCGCCGCGCGTCGCGCTGGCGCAGCAGGTCCCAGCACTGGTCCAGGGCCTCCTCGGCGGCTCGCAGCTGGGCGTGCTCCTCGTCGGCGGTCAGCTCACCGGCCGCCAGCGCTTCGCGCAGGCGGTGCTCGGTGGCGACCAGCTCGGTGATCTGGTGGTGGATGTCGCGCTCGTCCATGCCCGCATCGTGCTCCGTGCCCGGGGTGGACCGCACGCGGGGGTGCCCTCCGGGCGGGCGGGGTCGGCCGACTCGCCGCGCGGACCGCTGCAGAACTACTAGCATCCACGCGTGATCTCACCCGAGGAACAGGCCGACGACGTCGAGGACGACCTCGTCGAGGCCGTGCTCGCGGGGTCCCGTGCCGTCGTCGGCATCTCCGTCCGCTCCCTCGCGGACGCCCTGGAGTCCCTCACGCTGCAGCAGTACCGCGTCCTCGTGCTCATCTGCGCGCGCGGGCCGCTGCGCAGCGGGGCGCTGGCGGCGGCGATCGGCGTGCACCCCTCGACCTTCACGCGGGCGGTCGACCGGCTGGTCGCCGCCGGGTGGGTCACGCGCGAGGACAACCCCGACACCCGGCGCGAGGTGCTCGTCGCCCCGACGGACAAGGCGCGCGTCCTCGTCGACGCCGTGCTGGAGCGCCGTCGCGCCGAGTTCGAAGCGGTGCTGGAGCGCCTCGACGAGCAGGACCGCGACCACGTCCGCGAGGGTTTCACGCGGTTCGCCGCCGCCGCCGGCGACGTCGACCTCACCGAGGCGACGGCCCTGGGCTACGAGAGCTGACGCTCGCGCAGGTCGATCGCGCGGAACGCCTTCGTCTGCCGGCGCGTGTGGTGCCGCCGGCACAGCACCTCGTACTCCACGGTGCCCACGTCGCCGACGTCCAGGGTCCCCTCGGGCTGACCGACGTCGCCGACGACGACCTGCTCCCCGGCCACGACCATGACGCCGTCGACCGTGCGGGCGTTGTGGGTGGCGCGCCGCCCGCACCAGCACAGCGCCTCCACCTGGGGGACCTGGACGCGGTCGGCGAGTTCGACGAAGCGCGCCGACCCCGGGAACAACCGGGTGCGGAAGTCCGAGGTGATCCCGAACGCGAACACGTCGATCTCGAGGTCGTCGACGAGCCGGGCGAGCTGCTCGACCTGCTCGGGGGCGTAGAACTGCGCCTCGTCGCACACGACGTAGTCGATGGGGTCGGCCGCGTGCCGGTCGCTCACCTCCCGCCACAGGTCGGTGGTCTCACCGACCTCCAGCGCGGGACGGGCCAGCCCGATGCGGCTGGAGATCGTCGCCTCGCCGGCGCGGTCGAACCGGGTGAACAGCAGTCCCCGGCGGCCCTGGACGCGGTGGTTGTGGTCGGTCTGCAGCGCGAGCGTCGACTTCCCGCAGTCCATCGTCCCGGAGAAGAACACGAGTTCGGCCACGGGCGTCCATCCTGCCGCACGTCCGCGGTCGCAGGGGAACGGCACGTTGCCTCCTCGGTCCCGGTGAAAGGGACCGGGGAGGCAACGTGCCGTTCCCCCGGCGAGCTCAGGCGTCGCCGGCGGTGACGGCCTGCGCCTCGGCGGGCGAGTGCGGGGCGGGTTCGCCGTGCACGACCACGAGGTGGCGGCGGCCGGCGGTCAGGACGAGGAGCCCCACGAGCACGCCGAGCGCCCCGAGCACGAACGGCGACCAGTCGGTGAAGACCTCCCCGAGCTCCCCGGCCGCCCACGCGGCGATGGCGCCGCCGATGAAGCGGACGAAGGAGTACGCCGCCGACGCCGTGGAGCGCTGGACGGGGGAGACCTCCATGACGAGTTCGGTGACGATGGTGTTGTTCACGCCCAGGAAGACCCCGGCGACGATCGTCCCGACGACGAGCACCGGCTTGGTCTCCACGAACACGGCCTCGACGAGCAGGACGAGCGCGAACAGCGCCAGCATCGCCGAGACGACCGGGACCGTGCCGAACCGGCGCTGCAGCCGCGGGGCCAGGGCGACGGAGGCGACGGCGAGGCAGACGCCCCAGCCGAAGAACACGAGCCCGAGCTTGATGGGGGAGGAGATCTCCAGCGCGAACGGCGTGTAGGCCAGCAGGGTGAAGAACCCGAAGTTGTAGAGGAACGCCATGGCCGCGACGGTCCGCAGGCCGGGGTGGCGCAGCGCGCGGACCGGGTCCTTGATCGAGGCGCGGACGGCGGGCTTCGGGGTGGCGGGCAGCATCGTCACGATGGCGATGAACGCGACCGCCATGAGCACGGCGGTCCCGAAGAACGGCCCGCGCCAGGAGACCTCGCCGAGCAGGCCGCCGAGCAGGGGGCCGGTGGCGATGCCGAGGCCGAGGGCGGCCTCGTAGAGGATGATCGCGTTGGCCATGCCGCCGCTGGCGGCGCCGACGATCGTCGCCAGGGCCGTGGCGATGAACAGCGAGTTGCCCAGGCCCCAGCCGGCGCGGAAGCCGACGATCTGCGCGATGGAGTGCGACGAGCCGGCGAGCGCGGCGAACACGACGATGAGCACGAGCCCGGCCATCAGCGTCCTCTTGGCGCCGACGCGGCTGGACACCCAGCCGGTGAGCAGCATCGCCAGGCCCGTGATGCCGAGGTAGGACGTGAACAGCAGGAGCGTCTGGGCCTTGGTCGCGCCGAGCTGGCCGGCGATGGCGGGCAGGATGGGGTCGACGAGGCCGATGCCCATGAAGGACACGACGGCGGCGAAGGCGACGGCCCAGACGGCGACGGGCTGCTTCAGGATCTGCGGCCTCGCATCGGGGGCGGTGCTGGTGGCGGTGCCAGGGGCGGTGTCAGAGCGTTGCGACACGGGTGGTCCTCCCGGTTTCGAGGTGGTGGGTGATCTCCTCGAGCAGGCCGGTCAGTCGTTCGAGGTCGCCGGTGTCCACCGGCAGGTCGTGCAGGGTCCGCGCCACCGGGGCGCACAGCCGCTGCCGGTCGGCCACGAGCGCGGCGCGTCCGGTGGCGGTGAGCTCGACGAGGACCGCCCGCGCGTCGAGGGGGTCGGCCGTGCGGCGCACGTGGCCGGCGTCCCCGAGGCGGGTGACGAGGCTCGTCATGGACGGCTGGGCGCAGCGTTCGAGCTCGGCCAGCCGGCTGATCCGCTGGGGCCCGAGGCGGTCCAGGTTGCCCAGGACGCGGGCCTGGGTCAGGGACAGGCTGGTGCCGGGGGCCGCCGCGGTGGCGCTGCGCGTCAGGACCGAGCAGCTGAGGAGCAGCCGCTCGGCCAGCTCATCAAGTTGCATAGGGACACTATATGTCGGTGTGTGCCGCTCGGCAACGTGACAGGGGTCCACGCAGCGTGGTGAGCTTGTGCTGTGAGTGACGAGGCAGCGGTTGACCACGCCGAGGACGAGCGCCGGCGGCGCGTGGACCGGCGGAGCACGATCGACCTGACCAGGGTCGAGCGCGGCGAACCCGAACGCCGCCGGCTGCCCGGGGTCGACCGGCGCGACAACGACGACTCCGCCGACGCGGAGCGCTGACCCTCTCTTCCCGCGCATCGCACACGACGGACCCCCGAGCGCCCGCGTTCGAGGGTCCGTCGTGTGCGATGCGCGGGAAGAGGGGCCTCAGGACAGGGCGCTGAACGCCTCGACGTCGCGGATCTGGCCGGACACGATGATCACGTCGTCGGCCGCGAGGACGGTCTCGGGCGTCGCGTAGGTGAACCCGTCCCCGGCGCGGTGGTGGGCGACCACCGTGACCTTGTAGGTGCTGCGCAGCTTCACCTGGCCCAGGCTCTTGCCGACGATGGGCGCCGGAGGGGTCGTCTTGACCATGGCGTAGCCGTCGTCGAACTCGATGTAGTCCAGCATCCGCCCGCGGACCAGGTGGGCGACGCGCAACCCCATCTCGTGCTCCGGACGGATGACCTTGTGCGCCCCGAGCTGGGTGAGGATGCGCGCGTGCGACTCGCTGATCGCCTTCGCCCACACGTTGCGGATGCCGAACTGCAGCAGCACCGAGACGGTCAGGATGCTCGCCTCGAGGTTCGTGCCGATGCCCACGACGGCGCGGTCGAACTCGTGCACGGACAACTGCCGCAGCGCCTCCTCCTTGGTGGAGTCGGCCACGACCGCGTGGGTCAGCGACCCCGCGAGCTCGTCCACGAGGGCGGGGTCGTTGTCGATGCCGAGGACGTCGACCTGCCCGTCCTCCATGAGTTCCAGGGCCAGGGACCGCCCGAACCGGCCGAGGCCGATGACGACGACCGAGCGGGGGCTCGCGAGCGCCGAACGTCTGCTACCCAATGATCGGCCTTCCTTCGGGGTACTCGTACAACCGAGTGCGTTCGCGCAGCGCCAGGGCGGCGCCGAGCGTGATCGGCCCGATGCGGCCGAGGAACATGAGCAGCGCCAGGACGACCTGGCCGGTGTCGGGCAGCTGCAGCAGCAGGCCGGAGCTGAGCCCGACGGTCGCGAAGGAGGACACGACCTCGAAGACGACCTGGTCCAGCGGGGCGCCGGTCATCTCGACGAGGACGGTGGTGGCCACGACGACGACGCCGAGGGAGGCCAGGGCGACCGTGAGGGCCTGGCGCACCACGCGGTCGGCGACCTTGCGGTGGAACAGCGTGACGGTCGGCTCGCCGCGGAACTCGGCGAGGACGGCGACCGCCAGGAGGGCGAACGTCGTGACCTTGATGCCGCCCGCGGTCGACGCGGAACCGCCGCCGATGAACATCAGCACGTCCATGACGAGCCACGAGCCGCCGTTCATCTGCGTGACGTCGATCGAGTTGAACCCCGAGCTGCGGGTGGCGGCGGCCTGGAAGAGACCGGCCAGGGGGCGGGCCCACCAGTCGAGGTGGCCCAGGGTCGCCGGGTTGCGCCACTCGTTGACGGTCAGGAAGAACGTCCCGACCACCAGCAGCGGGATCGTGGTGGCCAGCGTGAGCTTGGTGTGCAGCGACCACAGCTTGGGGGCCCGGAACTGCTTGCGCAGCTCCAGCAGCACCGGGAAACCCAGGGCCCCGAGGAACGAGGCGCCCACCACGGGCAGGCACATCCAGGGGTCGGAGACGAAGTCGGTCATGCTCCCCGAGCGCAGGGCGAAGCCGGCGTTGTTGAACGAGGAGACGGCCAGGAACACGCCCTCCCACAGCGCGGAGGCCACGGGCCGGTCGTACCCGACGAGCAGGCGCAGGGTCAGCAGGACGGCGGTGACGAGCTCGACGACGACGGAGACGCGCACGACGCCCAGCAGGACCGTGCGCACGTCGCCGAGGTCGAACCCGCGCGACTCGGTCGCGGTGAGCATCCGCGAGCGCAGCCCGAGGCGCCGGGAGGCGAAGACGCCGAGCAGGGAGGCCGAGGTCATGATCCCGAACCCGCCGACCTGGGCGAGGGCGAGGATGACGACGAGGCCGAGGCTCGACCAGTGCTCGCGGGTGTCGACGACGACGTGACCGGTGACGCACAGGGCGCTGACGGCGGTGAAGAGGGCTTCGACGAAGGTGGCGGAGCCTTCGCCGCGGCGGGCCGGGGGCAGCCACAGCAGGGCGGTCCCGACGGCGACGGCGGCGGCGAAGCCGAGGGCGACGACCTGGGCCGGGTGGCGCAGGACGCGCGGTCTCCGGGGGGCCTTGGCCTCCACCACGAACTGCCTCCGCCGCTGTCTGCTGCTCCCCGGCCGCCGCGGTCGCGCCGACCGGCCCAGGCTACCGATCCGGGCCCGCGGGTCAGTCGACCTCGGGGACCTCGGGGACCTCGGGGACCTCGAGGAGCTCGAGCAGGTCCTCGCGGCCGAAGAAGCGCGCGGACTCCAGGGCGTTGGGGGAGCCGAGGTAGGGGTCGGCGTCGGCGGCGACGAGGGCGGCGACGACCTCGCGCTCGCCCTTGAAGACGGCACCGGCCAGTGGGGTCTGACCGCGGCTGTTGGCCCGGTCGGGGTCGGCGCCGCGCTCCAGGAGGGCCAGGACGGTGCGGGGGTGGCCGTGGTAGGCGGCGAGCATCACCAGGGAGTTGCCGTCGCTGTCGGTGGAGTTCACCGGGACGCCGAGGTCGAGGTAGCCGGACAGCTCGCGCACGCGGCCGTTGCGGGCGTGCTCGAACACGCGGTGCGCCAGTTCGAGGGCGCGTTCCTCACCCTCGTCGACGGGACCGGTGGGGACGGCGCCCGTCGCCCCGGTGGGGGTGTCGTCCCGGCTCTCGGTCACGCGGTCAGCGTAGGTCCGGGGTGCGGGCACGTCACCCCGGAGGGGTGTCCGGCCTCAGGGATGGTCCAGAACGGAACTCACGGTGACCATAGCGCCACTGAGAGCAGCGAGGTAGGCGCGGGAGACCTCGTAGACGGCGTGCCCGGCGTCCGTGATGACGAACGGTTCATCCTCCTCGTAGGCGAGCACGGCACGCAGCGCCTTGCCCGCCGGACCCGTCCGCTCGACCAGCGCCGCGCGCACCGAGTGCGCCACCCCCGTCGTCTCGACGAGCTCGGCGTCACGCATCCCCAGCACCGTCGCCACCCCGGACAGCAGACCCACCGTGTACGCCTCGTCGGCGTGCCCGGCCGCCAGTCGCGCGCACGCCGCGGCGCGGGTCAGGACCATCGTCAGGGCCTCGGTGTCGACGCTCGTCACCCCGCCCAGCAGCATCAGCACCACCCACGAGCACAGCTGCTGACGGCCCAGCAGGACGATCGCCTGGCGCAGCGACGTGATGCCCGTCTTGGTGCCGAAGGCCGCCGACGACACCGTCTTCAGCACCCGCAGGCTCAGCGCGGGGTCCGAGGCGACCAGGTCCTCGATCTCGCGCAGCGGCGCGTCCGCACCCGTCAGCGCCCGGACCAGGCGCAGGCACACGAGCTGCGACGGCGTCAGGCTCACCGCCTCCAGGGTCACCGGCCGCTGCAGGCCGTAGCCCTGGAAGAGCTGCGCGCCCGCGGCCAGGCAGCGGGCGAACAGCGCGTCGTCCTCGATGCGCTCCACCACGATCGTCGCCGTCGGGTTGTGCGCCCGGGCCAGCGCGAGGACCGCCTCGAAGTCGTCCCCCGCGGCCTCGACGTCGATCTTGACGTAGTCGGCCAGCGCGACGGCGGGCAGCCGGTGCTCCTCGCCGATGAAGTCGTCGACCGCGATCCGGTACCCCTGCGCGCGCAGCCGGTGCAGCCCGGCCATCACGGCCTCGTCGACGTCGACGTTCTCCAGCAGCTCCAGGACGACCTGGGACGGCGAGCAGGGGATCGGCAGCTCACCCGTGAAGAAGCCGCGGGTCAGGTTGATGAACAGGAGGCGGTCGCCGGCGATCTGCTCCACCCCGAAGTCGCCGAACGTGGCGCTGATGACCTGCGACGTCGCGTGGTCCTGCTCCGAGCCCTCCGCCAGCTCGGCCGAGGCCCGGCCGTGGTTGCGGAACAGCAGCTCGTAGGCGACCAGCTGCCGGTCGGCGTCGTAGATGCCCTGCCGGCCCACCCGGACCGGGGCGATGGACCCCGCGGGGTCCTCGGAGGCCGCGAAGACGCCCGACCCGGACGGACCGGGCGGCGACGACGGCGCGGGGGAGGGCCAGTGCACGTCGGCCTCCCCGTTCGTCGTCACCGTGTGGTCCACACCCGTTCCAACGGCTCGCCGGTGGCCCACCTGAAGCCGTCGGCACCGAATCGTGCGCCGAACGGGGGACCCGGCGCGACCTCAGACGCGGGTGCGGTGGAAGTTCTGCGCCGACCGGCTCGGCGTCGGGCCGCGCTGACCCTGGTACCGCGACCCCGAGGCGTCGCTGCCGTAGGGGTTCAGGGCGGGGGAGGACAGCTGGAAGAAGCACAGCTGACCGATCTTCATGCCCGGCCACAGGGTGATCGGCAACGTCGCCACGTTCGACAGCTCCAGCGTCACGTGACCGGAGAAGCCCGCGTCGATGAAGCCGGCCGTCGAGTGGGTCAGCAGCCCCAGCCGCCCCAGGCTGCTCTTGCCCTCCAGGCGCGCCGAGACGTCGTCGGGCAGCGTCACGACCTCGTAGGTCGACCCCAGCACGAACTCGCCCGGGTGCAGGATGAACGCCTCCTCCGGCGCCACCTCCACCAGGCGGGTCAGGTCCGGCTGCTCCTGCGCCGGGTCGATGACCGAGTACTTGTGGTTGTCGAACAACCGGAAGAAGCGGTCCAGGCGCACGTCCACGCTGCTCGGCTGCACCATCGAGGGGTCGAAGGGCTCGAGGGCGACGCGACCGGAGTCGAGCTGGGCGCGGATGTCGCGGTCGGAGAGCAGCACGGCGTGAGGCTACCGCCGGTGCGAGCACGGGCCCGCGTCCGTTACAGTGGTCTCGCTCCCGATCGTGGGAGCGCGCGGGTGTAGTTCAATGGTAGAACTTCAGCTTCCCAAGCTGATAGTGCGAGTTCGATTCTCGTCACCCGCTCAGCGTGGAGGCCCCGGTCCGGTGGACCGGGGCCTCCGTCGTTCCCGGGCCGGGCGCTACGCCGGGGCCGTGACCACCAGGTAGCGGGCCGGACCGTCCCCGTGGCCCCGGAAGGTGCAGTCGGCCGCCGGGCCGAGCGCCAGGCAGTCCCCGGCTCCGAGCAGGTGCTCGGTCGCGCCCTCGGTGAGGGCGAGCACCCCCTCGAGCACCCACACCTGCTGGTGGATCCGCGCGTACGCGGCCGCCGGGTAGGTCACGGCCGAGCCGGCCGGCAGCTCGATCTCGGTCAGTTCGAGGTCCTCGCCCGCCGGTGACAGGGAGCGGCGCCGGTACCCGGTCGCCGGGTCCGTCCACACCGGTGCCTGCGCGGCGCGCACGACGCGCTCGTCCTGCCGCTCCGGGCCCTCGACGCGCGCGAACAGCGACGACAGCGTCAGCCCCAGCGGCCCGCAGAGCCGGCCGAGCAGCGCGGCCGACGGCTGCGTCGTCCCGCTCTCCACCTTCAGCACCGCCCCGCGCGAGACGCCGGTCGCCGCGGCGAGGGCGGCCGTGCTCAGGTGGGCCTGCAGGCGCGCCGCCCGCAGCTCGCGGGCGAGCCGGGCCGCGAAGCCCTCGTTCCCGGTGTCGTCCACCCGCCCAGCCTAATGACCACTCCAGTGAGCGATCGGCGGCACCTCGTGCCTACCGTGGTGGTCATGACCGACTCCCCGTCGCCGCTGCCCGACCGCGCCCCCACCCCCGTGCGGACCCCGCCCCCCGGGGCCCACGCCCTCGTGGTGGGCGCCACGGGCATCACCGGCACCGCCCTGGCCGAGCAGCTCGTCGCCGCCGGCTGGCGCACCTCCGGGCTGTCCCGGCGCCCCCCGGCCGTCGAGGGCGTCGAGCACGTGCGGGCCGACCTGTTCTCCCGCGAGAGCCTGCAGGCCGAGCTCGCCGGCCTGGCCCCCACCCACGTGTTCATCACCGCCTGGGCCCGCCAGGACACCGAGGCCGAGAACGTCCGCGTCAACGGCGCCATGGTGCGCGACCTGCTGGCCGTCCTGGGCCCGCAGGGGTCGCTGCGGCACGCCGCCCTGGTCACCGGCCTCAAGCACTACCTGGGGCCCTTCGAGGCGTACGGGCAGGGGAACCTGCCCGACACCCCGTTCCTGGAGGACGCCGACCGGCTGGACGTGGAGAACTTCTACTACGCCCAGGAGGACGAGCTGTTCGCCGCCGCGGCCCGCCACGGCTTCGGCTGGTCGGTCCACCGGGCCCACACCGTCACCGGCTTCGCGGTGGGCAACGCCATGAACCTCGTGCCCACCCTCGGGGCCTACGCCGCCGTCGTGCGCGCCACTGGCCGCCCCTTCACGTTCCCCGGCTCGCGCACCCAGTGGGACGGTGTCGTCGACCTCACCGACGCGGGGCAGCTCGCCGACCACCAGCTCTGGGCCGCCACCACGCCCGCCGCGGCCGACACCGCCTTCAACGTCGTCAACGGCGACGTCGTCCGCTGGCGCCGGCTGTGGCCCCGCCTCGCCGGGCACCTCGGCGTCGAACCGGCCGGGCCGGGCGACGAACCCCTCACCCTGGCCGAGCAGATGCGCGAGGCCGAACCCGTCTGGGCCCGGCTGGTCGACGAGCACGGGCTCGTCGAGCCGGACCTGTCCAAGGTCGCGTCGTGGTGGCACAGCGACAGCGACCTGGGCCGCGACGTCGAGGTCCTCGCCGACATGACCCGCAGCCGGCTCGCCGGGTTCACCGGGTACGTCAGCACCGAACGGGCGCTGCTGGGGCTCGTCGACCGCTACCGCCGGGCGCGGGTGCTGCCCGCCTGACGCCCCCCCGGGGTGGGTCAGGGCACCCGGGGGGAGTGGGTCGTGGACGCCTCGCGCCAATAGGTTTGGCGCAAGGCGTCAACGACCCGATCCCCGCCCGCCCCTCGCGGCAGCGAGGCCCCGGTCCGAGCGGACCGGGGCCTCCACCGTCGGGGTCGTCTCAGCGGGTGCCCTCGGGCCCGTCGTCGGCCGGGACGGCCTGCGCGGCGTCCTCGGGGGAGATCCGCACCCCCGCCGTGGGGTCGCCCTGACCCGTCCCGTCGGCCACGTCGTCCTGCAGGCCCAGCGGGTCCTGCGGGTCGCGGGCGGGGCTGGGCACGGGGCCGGAGTCGGAGGCGCGGGCGTTCTCCCGGCTGCCGCCGTCCTGCACGGCGCGGACCTCGGCGTTGTCGTACACGTCCACCTGGTCGGTGCTCTGGTCGCTGCTCTGTTCGCTCACCCGCCCACTGTGGGGTGCCGGCCGGGCGGGCGCGCGTCGGGCGGTCTAGGGTCGCGGCGAGACGACGAGGTCCTACTCGGAGGAGCACCAGTGGCGTTGCGCGTCCTGTTCATCGGCGGTACCGGGATCATCAGCTCGGCCTGCGCCGACCTGGCGGTCCGCCGCGGGATCGACCTGACCGTGCTCAACCGGGGGACCGGCAAGCGTCCGCTGCCCGCCGGCGCGAAGGTCCTGACCGCCGACGTCCGCGACCCCTCCGCCGTGCGGGAGGCGCTGGGGGACAGCGAGTTCGACGTCGTCGTCGACTTCGTGGCCTTCACCCCCGAGCACGTCGCCGCGGACGTCGAGCAGTTCCGCGGCGCGGTCGGCCAGTACGTCTTCGTCTCCAGCGCGAGCGCCTACGCCAAGCCCGTGGGCCACCTGCCGATCACGGAGTCGACGCCCCTGCGCAACCCGTTCTGGTCGTACTCCCGCGACAAGATCGCCTGCGAGGAACTGCTCACGCGCGAGTGGCGCGAGAACGGGTTCCCGGCGTTCGTGGTGCGGCCCAGCCACACCTACGACCGCACGAGCGTCCCGCTGGACGACGGCTGGACGGCGATCGACCGGATGCGGCGCGGCAAACCCGTCGTGGTGCACGGCGACGGCACCTCGACGTGGGTGCTCACCCACCACGCGGACTTCGCGCAGGGTTTCGTCCCGCTGCTCGGGGAACCCGCCGTGACGGGTGACGTCGTGCACCTGACGAGCGACGAGGTCCTCACCTGGGACGGCATCGCGCGGCGGCTGGCCAGCGCGGCCGGGGTGGACGACCCGCGCATCGTGCACGTCCCGAGCGAGGTCGTCGCCCGGGAGGCACCGGACCGGGGGCCGGGGCTGCTGGGGGACAAGGCGCACTCGGTGGTCTTCGACAACACCAAGCTCAAGCGCCTCGTGCCGGGGTTCGCGGCCACGACGAGCTTCGCGCAGGGTGCCCGGGAGATCGTCGCCCACCACGACGCGAACCCGGCCCTGCAGGTCGTCGACCCGGAGGTCGACGCCTGGCAGGACCGGCTGGTGGAGCGGTTCGGCTGACGCCGGCGTTCAGCCCTTGAACGCGTCCTTGACGTGCTCGCCGCGCTGCTTGAGGTCGGCGGCGGCCTGGTCCTTCTGACCCTCGCGGCGCAGTTCCTCGTCGCCCTTGGCGCCTCCGACGGCTTCCTTCGCCTTCCCGGCGAGGTCCTCGGCGGCGTTCTTGATCTTGTCAGCGGCGCTCATCGTCCTGCTCCTTCCCCTGCCCCGGGTGGTTCCCGGTGCGGACCTCCACTGCAGCACCGCCGCAGTCGACCCGCACCCGGAGATCAGCTCCCCGGGGAGGGGGGTTGGTGAAGGTCCCGGGACGACCGCCCACCCCGGCGGGGTGAGCGGCCGCGGGGGGATCAGGAGTTCGCCTCGACCGCCCCGTCGTCGCCCGGGCCGAGGCCGGGCGGCAGCTCCCCGAAGCTCTTGCGGTACCAGACCGCGGCCTGGCGCTCGACGACGAGACGGGTCAGACCGATGATCGCCCCGGACGCGAGCGCCCACACGACGGCTTCCTTCCACGCCACGTCCGGGTCCTCCGGGTTGTCCGGGGGCGGGGACCCGGTCGCGGTGACCCAGATCTTCTTCGTGAGACGGCTCGCGACCGCGGTCGCGAGGATGCCGGCGCCCGGGCCGACCAACTTCCAGACGATCGAGCTCATGCGCCGACCCTGCCCTACAGCAGGTCCAGGAGCCAGCCCAGGACCGGGGTGAGCGCGGCCGCGCTGCCCGCGAGGACGGCGATCACGACGATCAGCGTCATCAGCCTCACCGCCCGGGACGGTCCGCCGTCGGGTCCTCGCATCATCCGCAGCACGCCCCCATCCTCGCGCACCCCCACGTCCCCCTCCGATCGCGCAGGGGTGGGAGCAGGACAGGGGTAGGGTCGGGGCCACACGACAGGGGAGCGCCGTGGGGCGCTGAGAGTGCGGGTTTCCGCAGACCCTCGAACCTGATCCGGTTCAGACCGGCGTAGGGAGTCGGGACGTCCTCGACGCGGGGCCACGGTGGCCGTGCGTCCCCCTCCTGGGACCAGGAGGAACCATGAGCACCACCGTCAGCCGCACCCGGGGCACCCGGCACTGGCGCACCGTCGACCTCGTGACCGCCGCCGTCCTCGGCGTCGCCTTCGGCGTCGTCTTCTGGGGTTGGGACGTGCTGTACGCGGCCGTCTCGCCCGTCTTCACCGCGGTCCCGTTCGTGCAGAGCGTCCTGGCCGGGGTGTGGCTGCTGCCGGCCGTCGTCGGCGCCCTCGTGGTGCGCCGGCCGGGGGCCGCGCTGTTCGCCGAGCTCGTGGCCGCGTCCGTCGAGGCGCTGCTGGGCAACCAGTGGGCCACGTCGGTGCTGATCTCCGGCGCCATCCAGGGCCTGGGTGTGGAGATCGCGGTCGCGCTGTTCGCCTGGCGCCGGTTCGGCCCGGGCGTCGCGGTCCTGGGCGGGGTCCTGGCCGCCGTCCTGGAGGGCGTCTACGAGCTGTTCGCCTACTACGCGGGGGAGTGGACGCTGCCCTTCCAGGCGGTCTACGTCGGCTGCTTCGTGGTCTCGGGCGCCGTGGTCGCCGGGCTCGGCGGGTGGGCGCTGGTGCGCGCGCTGGCCCGCACCGGGGCCCTGTCGGCCTTCGCCGCGGGCCGCGAGCACCGTGGCTGACCTCGCGCTGCGAGGTCTGACGGTCACCGGCCCGGGGGGGCGCGCCCTCGTGCGCGACGTCGACCTCGACGTCGCCGCGGGCGAGCGGGTGCTGCTCGCCGGGCCCAGCGGGGCGGGCAAGTCGACCGTCCTGCGGGCCCTGGCGGGGTTGCTCGACGACGACGTGGAGGCCACCGGGGACGTGCGGCTGGCGGGGCGCGCGCCCGTGCCCGGCGAGATCGGCCTGCTCGTGCAGGACCCGCTGGACGCCGTCGTCGCCGAGACCGCCGGGCGCGACACCGCCTTCGGGCCCGAGAACGCGGGACGGGACCGCACCGGGATCTGGCGGCGCGTCGCGCGCGCCCACGCCGCGGCCCGCTTCACCGCCGGCCGCGACCGGCTCGTCGCGACCCTGTCCGGCGGGGAACGGCAACGGCTGGCGCTCGCGGGCACCCTGGCGGCCGACCCCGCCGTCCTCCTGCTCGACGAGCCGACGGCCATGCTCGACGCCGCCACCGCCGACGCCGTGCGCGCGGCCGTCCTGGAGGCCGCGGCGGGCCGCAGCCTCGTCGTCGTCGACCACGACCTCGCCGCGTGGGCGCCGCACGTCGACCGCGTCGTGCTGCTCGGCGTCGACGGCCGCGTCGCCGCGGACGGGCCGCCCGGACGGGTCCTGACCCCCGGGCTGGGCCTGTGGGTCCCCGGGGCGGGCACCCCCGAGCTCCTCGACGTCCCCGTCGGCCTCCTCGAACCCGCCCTGCCGCTCGAGGGGACGGCGTTGCGGGGCAGCGGGCTGGGACTGGTCCGCACGCGCCGGGGGCTGCGGCCCCGGCCGGCGGCCACGGTCCTGCGCGACGTGGACGTCACGGTCCGCGCGGGTGCCGTCACGGCCCTGACGGGCGACAGCGGTGCCGGCAAGTCGAGCCTGCTCGCGGTCCTGGCGGGCCTGGCCCGGCCCACCGGCGACCTCCTCGCCGCCGCCGGGCTCGCGGGACGCCGCGGCCGGCGGGCCCCGCACACCTGGACCTCGACCGAGCTGGCCGCGCGCACCGGCTGGGTGCCGCAGTTCCCCGAGCACACGTTCCTGGCCGCCACCGTCGCCGCCGAGGCCGCCGCCACCGCCCGGGTCCTGGGCCGCGACCCCGCCCGCGCGCGGACGCTGCTGGAGCTGCTCGGGCTGGCCGACCGCGCCGACGCCAACCCCTTCCGGCTCTCCGGCGGCGAGCAGCGGCGGCTGGCGCTCGCCGGGGCCCTGGCCGCCGGTCCCGTCCTCGTCCTGGCGGACGAGCCGAGCGTCGGGCAGGACCGGGGCACGTGGTCGGCCGTGGCGGGGTTGCTGCGGGCGGCGGCGCGCGACGGCGCGGCGGTCGTCGTCAGCACCCACGACGCGCGGTTGCTCGACGCGCTCGAGCCCGCCGAGCGCGTCCACCTGGTGTCCGGGACGGCGCAGGGGGTGGCCGCGTGAGGGGCGACGCGACGACCGGCGCCGTCCACAGCGATGTCCACAGCTCTGTGCACAGCACTGTGGACAGCCCTGTGGGTACCACCCCCGCAGGTGTGGACGACACGGTCCCCGAGACCGCCGCCGCCCGGCGTTCGCGGGGTCCCGGGCCCCTCGTGCGGCACTGCGGCCCGCTGCCCCTGCTGGCCGTGGGACTGCTCTGCACCCTCGGCGCGTTCGCCGTCGACGCCTGGTGGCAGGCCGCCGGAGCCCTTGCCGTGCAGGCGCTCTGCCTGCCCCTGGTGGTCGCCGACGTCCGGGTGGCCGCCCGCCGCCTGCTGCCGCTGGGGATCGCGGCGCTGTCGGTCGGGTGGTCGACCGTCCTGGCCGGGGACAGCCCCGAACCCCTGTGGACAGCGCTCGCGGCGGCCCTGCGGCTGGTCGTCCTCGTCCTGCCGGGCTCGCTCCTGCTGGGCTGGATCGACCCGGCGGAGGCGGGGGACCACCTCGCGCAGCGGCTGCGGCTGCCCGCGCGGGTGGTGGTCGCCGCGGTCGTCGCCCTGGGCCGCCTGGACTCGCTCGCCGACTCCTGGGAGCAGGTCGCCGCCGCCCGGCGCGTGCGCGGGTTCGGGCCCGGCCGGGGGCCGGTCAGCCGGCTGCGGTGGGCGGCCTCGACGTCGTTCGGGCTGCTCGTCGACGCCGTCCGGCGCGCGGGGCGGGTCTCGGTGGCGATGGACGCGCGCGGTTTCGCGGGCGCCACGGCGGCGCGGCGCAGCTGGGCGCTGCCCGCGCCGTGGCGGCGGGCCGACACGGTGCTGCTCGTCGTCGGCGCCCTCGTCGCGGCCGTCCCGCTGCTGCTGCGCCTCGCGTTCCCCGCGGCCTGACGCCCCGCCCGGCCCTCCCGCGCAGCGCACACGTCGGACCCGTCCCGGGCCGAGCGGGCGGTCCGAGGTGTGCTCCGGACCCGTCGGGGCGCCCGGACGGGGTCCGACGTGTGCGCTGCGCGGGAGGTCGGTGCGGGAAGGCCGGAGAGGCGGGAACAAGAGCCCCCCATCGGGAGTTGAGCCCATCAGACTCAAGTACGACCCCCTTCCGCTTGACACACAGGCGGGCGTCGGGGAACTTGAGTGAGGAACGCTCAACAGTCAGCTCGGGAGGGCATCACCATGGCACGTGCGGTCGGCATCGACCTCGGGACCACCAACTCCGTCGTCTCCGTCCTCGAGGGTGGGGAACCGACGGTCATCGCGAACGCCGAAGGCGGCCGCACCACGCCGTCCGTCGTCGCGTTCGCCAAGAACGGCGAGGTGCTCGTCGGCGAGATCGCCAAGCGCCAGGCCGTCACCAACGTCGACCGCACCATCCGGTCGGTCAAGCGCCACGTCGGCACCGACTGGACCGTGTCGATCGACGACAAGAAGTACACCCCGCAGGAGATCAGCGCCCGCATCCTGCAGAAGCTCAAGCGCGACGCCGAGAGCTACCTCGGCGAGGCCGTGACCGACGCCGTCATCACCGTGCCCGCGTACTTCTCCGACGCCCAGCGCCAGGCCACCAAGGAAGCCGGTGAGATCGCCGGCCTGAACGTCCTGCGCATCATCAACGAGCCCACCGCGGCCGCCCTCGCCTACGGCCTGGAGAAGGGCAAGGAGGACGAGCTCATCCTCGTCTTCGACCTCGGCGGCGGCACCTTCGACGTCTCCCTGCTCGAGGTCGGCAAGGACGACGACGGCTTCTCCACCATCCAGGTCCGCGCCACCTCCGGCGACAACCACCTCGGTGGGGACGACTGGGACCAGCGCATCGTCGACCACCTCCTGAAGAAGGTCCAGGGTTCCTACGGGATCGACCTGTCCAAGGACAAGATCGCGATGCAGCGCCTGCGCGAGTCCGCCGAGCAGGCCAAGAAGGAACTGTCGACGGCCACCAGCACCGGCATCTCCCTGCAGTACCTGTCGATGACCGAGAACGGCCCCGTCCACCTGGACGAGCAGCTCACCCGCGCGCAGTTCGAGCAGATGACCCAGGACCTGCTGGACCGCACCAAGAAGCCGTTCCACGACGTCATCTCCGACGCCGACGTGAAGCTCTCCGAGATCCACCACGTCGTCCTCGTCGGCGGCTCCACCCGCATGCCCGCGGTGACCAACGTCGTCAAGGAGCTGCTCGGCGGCAAGGAACCCAACAAGGGCGTCAACCCGGACGAGGTCGTCGCCATCGGCGCCGCCCTGCAGGCCGGTGTCCTCAAGGGCGAGCGCAAGGACGTCCTGCTCATCGACGTCACCCCGCTGTCCCTGGGCATCGAGACCAAGGGCGGGATCATGACCAAGCTCATCGAGCGCAACACGGCCATCCCGACCAAGCGCTCGGAGGTCTTCACGACCGCCGACGACAACCAGCCCTCGGTGCTCATCCAGGTCTTCCAGGGTGAACGCGAACTGGCCCGCGACAACAAGCCGCTCGGCACGTTCGAGCTGACCGGCATCGCCCCCGCCCCGCGCGGCGTGCCGCAGGTCGAGGTCACCTTCGACATCGACGCCAACGGCATCGTGCACGTGAACGCGAAGGACCGCGGCACGGGCAAGGAGCAGTCGATGACCATCTCCGGCGGCAGCGCGCTGTCGAAGGAGGACATCGAGCGCATGGTCAAGGACGCCGAGACCCACGCGAACGAGGACAAGCAGCGTCGCGAGGAGGCCGAGGCCCGCAACCAGGCCGAGGCGCTCGTCTACCAGACCGAGAAGTTCGTCGCCGACAACTCCGACAAGCTCCCCGAGGACGGCAAGGCCAAGGTGGAGTCCGCCGTCGCGGAGCTGAAGACGGCCCTGAACGGCACCGACGCGGCCGAGATCAAGGCCAAGTCCGACGCCGTCGCCGCCGCCTCCCAGGAACTGGGCTCGGCGCTGTACGCCGCCCAGCAGTCCGAGGGTGCGGCCGCCGGTGACGCCGGTTCGGCCGGCCCCGACTTCACCAAGGCCTCGAACGACGAGGACGTGGTGGACGCCGAGGTCGTCGACGACGAGAAGGACAAGTGATGGCGGAGGAGTTCTCCGAGCCCGCCGTCGTCCGGGACAACCGCCGCATCGACCCCGAGACCGGTGAGGTGCGCGAGCAGGCGCCCGCGCAACCCACCGTCGGCGGTCCCGACGACGGCGCGGACTCCTACAGCGGCAACACCGAGGTCGACGAGGCCAACGCCCTCGCCGCCCAGCGCCTCGACGAGCTGCAGCGGCTGAACGCCGAGTACGTGAACTACAAGAAGCGCGTCGACCGCGACCGCGACGTCGCCAAGAACACGGCGCTCGCGGGCGTGGCCGAGGCCCTGCTGCCGGTCCTCGACGACGTCCACCTCGCCCGCGAGCACGGTGACCTCACCGGCCCGTTCGTGGCGATCGCGGACAAGCTCGAGGCGACGCTCGCGCGGTTCGGTCTCGAGCGCTACGGCCAGGACGGCGAGCCGTTCGACCCCGCCGTGCACGAGGCGCTCATGCACAGCCACTCCGACGAGTACGAGGTGGCGACGTGCGTGAAGGTGCTGCAGCCGGGTTACAAGTTCGGCGAGCGCGTCCTGCGGCCGGCCCGCGTCGCGGTGGCCGACCCGCAGGGATGACACCCGTCGGTACACCCATCGGTTTCGAGGGAGGGGGACGTCGATGAGCATGCAGGACTGGGCCGAGAAGGACTTCTACGCGATCCTCGGCGTCTCCCACGACGCCGACGCGGCCGAGATCAAGAAGGCCTACCGCAAGAAGGCCCGCACGTTGCACCCGGACGCCAACCCGGGTGACGCCAAGGCTGAGCAGCAGTTCAAGGAGGTCGGCGAGGCCTACGCGGTCCTGTCCGACCCCGAGCAGCGCCAGCAGTACGACGGCGTCCGCGCCATGGTCGGTGGCGGCGCCCGGTTCTCCTCCGGGGGAGCCGGCGCCGCCGGCGGTGGGGCCGGGTTCGAGGACCTGCTCGGCGGGTTGTTCGGGCAGGGTGGCCGGGCGCCGGGGGGCACCCGGTTCGGGACGCCCGGCGGGGCCGGTGGCGGGTTCGAGGACCTGCTCGGCGGTCTGTTCAACCAGGGCGGAGCGGCGTCCGGGGGTTTCCCCGGCGGGTTCGGGGGGGCTCAGACGCCCTCGCGCGGGCAGGACCTCGACGCCTCGGCGCGGGTCTCGTTCCGCGACGCCCTGGAGGGCAAGACGGTGTCGTTGCGGG
This sequence comes from Kineococcus rhizosphaerae, assembly GCF_003002055.1. Lineage (NCBI taxonomy): Bacteria > Bacillati > Actinomycetota > Actinomycetes > Kineosporiales > Kineosporiaceae > Kineococcus > Kineococcus rhizosphaerae. The sequence continues at coordinate 341,154 of NZ_PVZF01000003.1, read as the reverse complement.
TCCCCGACCCGCGCGGCGGCCCGGCCCGCACGGTCAACGCCCGGCTCCCCCAGGGGGTGCGCGACGGGCAGAAGGTCCGTCTGCGCGGCAAGGGACTGGGCGGGCCCGGCGGGACGGGTGACCTGCTCGTCACCGTCCACGTCGAACCGCACCCGGTGTTCCGCCGGGACGGCGACGACCTGCGGATGACCCTGCCGGTGACCTTCGACGAGGCCGTGCTCGGCGCGACCGTCGAGGTCCCCACCCTGGACGGTTCCACCGTCAAGGTGAAGATCGCCGAGGGGACGCCGTCGGGACGGTCGTTGCGGCTCAAGGGCCGCGGCGTGAAGCGCTCGCGGTCCACCGACGACCGGGGGGACCTGTTCGTCACGGTCGAGGTCGTCGTCCCGCAACGGGTCGACGGGGCCGTGCGCGAGGCTGTCGAGGCGTTCGCGAAGGCGACCGCCGGGCAGGACCCGCGCGCGGGTCTGGCCGAGCGCGCCCGCAGCTGAGACGGGTACCGGGTGGGACGAGACGAGAGGAGAGGGAGTTGCACACCGAGGGTTTCGACGCGGACACCGCCGCGTTGTTCGTGATCTCGGTCGCGGCCGATCTCGCGGGGATGCACCCGCAGACGCTGCGGCAGTACGACCGCCTCGGTCTCGTCTCGCCCAGCCGGGCCCGCGGTCGCGGCCGGCGGTACTCCGCGCGCGACATCGCGCAACTGCGCGAGGTGCAGCGGCTGTCCCAGGAGGACGGCGTGAACCTCGCGGGCATCAAACGCATCATGGACCTGGAGAACCAGGTCCTCGCCCTCGGTCAACGCGTCGAGGAGCTCGAGACGGAGATCGCGCACGTGCGCCAGCAGGCCCGGCGCATCTTCGCGGCCGGGATGGCCGGGGACATCGTCGCGACCCCGATGGGTCGCCGGCCCGAGCAGCAGCGGTCCACCGCGCTGGTCGTCTGGAAACCCGGACGCTGAGACGTGGACCCGGTGACGTGGGCCCTGGAACGGGTGCCCGACGCCGGGACGCCCGAACTCGTCAAGCACCGTCCGTGGTCCACGGTCTGGAGGATCCCCACCCCGGCCGGCCCGGTCTGGCTGAAGCACTGCCCCGAGCGCACCCGCCACGAGGTGCGCCTGCTGGGGGCGATGGCGCGGTGGGCCGTCCCGCACGTGCTGGAACCCCTCGCCGTCGACGAGGACCTCGGCACCGTCCTGCTGCCCGACGGCGGGCCGACGTTGCGCGAGGCCCCCGGCCCCTCGTGGGCGGCCGTGCTCGCCGGGTACGCGCAGACCCAGCGCGCGACCGAGGCCCACGTCGACGAGCTCGTCGCCCTCGGCGTCCCCGACCTGCGGCCGGCGCTGCTGCCCGCCGCGTTCGAGCGGCTGGCCCGGCGCTGGGCTCCGGACGTCCTGCCGCTGCTGGGCCGCCTCGCCGACGAGGCCGCAGAACTCTCCGAGCTGGGTCCGGCGCCCACGATCCAGCACGACGACCTGCACGACGGGAACGTCTTCGCCCGCGACGGCCGCGTCTTCGACTGGGGCGACGCGTGCGTCGCCCACCCCCTCACGAGCCTGCTGATCGGCTGGGACGGCTCGGCCGGACCCCTGGCCGCCTACCTGGCCCGGTGGCCCACGGTTCCCCGGCGCGCCGTGGACCTGGGGGTGCGGTTGGGGATCGTCACGCGCACCGACAGCTGGGACCGCGCGCTGGCCGGCTGGGCCGACCCGCCGGAGCAGTTCCGGGACGCCCCGGCGCAGTGGCTGCGCCGCCTGCTCGACGAGCGCGTCGGCCCGGGTCTTGACGCGTTCGGCTAATGGCCTTAGCTTTTAGCTAACGCCATTAGCCGAGAGGGGTCGTCATGACCGAGCACCTGAACATCGACGGGGGTACCGTCGCCTACGACGTGGCCGGCGACGGCCCGCTCGTCGTCCTGGCCCACGGCATGGGCGACAGCCGGCACTCCTACCGGTTCGTCGTCCCCGCCCTGGTGGCCGCCGGGTACCGCGTCGCGAACGCCGACCTGCGCGGCTGCGGCGAGTCCAGCACGGGGTGGGACGGGTACAGCCGCACCGACATCGCCGGTGACCTCCTCGCGCTGGTCCGCCACCTCGGCGGTCCCGCCGTCGTCGTCGGGCAGTCCATCAGCGGGGGAGCGGCGACCATCGCCGCCGCCACCGCCCCCGACCTCGTGACGGGTCTGGTGGAACTCGCGCCCTTCACCCGCGCGCAGTCCGTCGACCTGCGGGGGTTGCTGCGGGTGAAGCGGCACCGACAGGCGATGGTCCGGCTCGGGCGGACCGCGGCCTTCGGCGACGTGGGCGCCTGGACGCGCTACCTCGACCTCGCCGTCCCGGCCAAACCCGCCGACTGGGGCGCCGAACTGGCCCGCATCGAGCGGACCCTGCGTGAGCCGGGGCGGATGAAGGTGCTGCAGCGCATGGGGAACTCCTCCCCGAAGGACGCCGGTGCGCGGCTCGGGGACGTGCGCTGCCCGGTCCTCGTCGTCGAGGGGTCCCTCGACCCGGACTGGGCCGACCCGCGGGCCGAGGGCGAACGCGTCGTCGCCGACCTGCCCGCCGGGCTCGGGGAGCTCGCCGTCATCGAGGGCGCGGGCCACTACCCGCACACCCAGACCCCCGACGAACTCCTCGCCCTCGTCCTGCCGTTCCTCGCGAAGACCTCCGCGCGTGCCTAGGGCCGGGCTCGACGCCGCCACCGTCACGGCCGCCGGGGCCGACCTCGCCGACGACCTCGGGTTCGAGCAGCTGAGCATGGGGCTGGTCGCCGAACGCCTCGGGGTGCGGACGCCCTCCCTGTACAAGCACGTGCAGAACCTCGCCGACCTCGCCCAGCGGATCGCCGTGCTGGCCGCCGTCGAACTCGGCGACGCCCTGCGCGACGCCCTGCAGGGACTGTCCGGCCGCGACGCCCTGCACGCCGCCGCCCGCACGTTCCGCGGCTACGTCGTCGCCCACCCCGGCCGGTACGCCGCCACCCTGGGGGCCCGCCCCACCGGACCGGACGACGCCTACGCCGCCGCCACCGCCCGCGTCCTGGAATCGCTCGCCGTCGTGCTGCGCGGGTACGGGGTCGCGGCGCACGAGGAGGTCCACGCCCTGCGGATGGTGCGCAGCGCCCTGCACGGTTTCGCGACGCTCGAGGCCGGCGGGGGTTTCCAGTTCAGCACCGACGTCGACGACAGCTTCACGTGGGCGGTGGAGTTCGTCGACCGGGGGTTGCGCTCCGGCGCGGTGACCTGAACCCGCGGAGGGTCGCGGGGAGTTCCCCGGGCCGGGCCGGGCCGGGGCGTCGGGTAGGGTTCCCGGAACCCGCTGCGCGCCCGGGTGCCGCCCGGTCCCGGCACGACGAGAGAAGGTGGCGAGCATGGGGAACAGTACGCGCTACGACCCGCGGACGGTGCTGGAGACGGCGCTGGAACAGGCGGTCGCCGGGCGCGACGAGGGCGGGGTGCCGATCGGCGCGGCGCTGTTCACGCTCGAGGGGGAACTGCTGGGCGCCGGCCGCAACCGCCGGGTGCAGCAGCAGGACCCCTCGGTGCACGCCGAGACCGACGCGTTCCGCGCCGCCGGGCGCCGACGGCACTACCGCGACACCGTCATGGTCACCACGTTGTCGCCGTGCTGGTACTGCAGCGGCCTGGCCCGCCAGTTCCGGATCGGGCACCTGGTGATCGGGGAGAGCACGACGTTCACCGGGGGGCACGACTGGCTGGCCGAGCACGGGACGGTCGTCACCGTGCTCGACGACGCCCGCTGCCGCGACCTCATGACGGAGTTCATCGCCCGCAGCCCCGAGCTGTGGCTCGAGGACATCGGCGAGTGAGCGCGCGTCCCGGGGTCCTGCGACCCCGGGACGACGGGACGACAGGACGGTCAGCCGCGCAGGGCCGCGACCAGCCGGTCCTCGTCGACGCGCGTGCTGCGGCCGTCGCGCACCACGACCTCACCGGCGACCAGGACGGTGTCGACGACGCGCGGGGTGCCCGTGGTCAGCAGGGCGGCGCCGGGTTCGTGCACCGGCAGGCAGCCGAAGTCGCGGTCGAAGCGGATCAGCGTCAGGTCCGCCGGGGTGCCGACCGTGACCCCGCCCCGGGGACGGCGGGGCAGTCCCAGGACGCCGGCGGCCCCGTCGACGGCCATCGCCACCACCTCGGAGAAACCCAGCAGGTCGGCGCGGCGGTGCGTCGCGCGCTGCACGTAGGCCGTGGTGCGCAGCGTCTCCAGCATGTCCTGCCGGTCGTTGGAGGCGGCCCCGTCGACCCCCAGCCCCACCGGCACGCCCGCCGCGAGCAGCGCGGGGACCGGCGCGACCCCGGAGCCCAGCCGCATGTTCGAGACCGGGTTGTGGGAGAGCGCGACACCGCGGTCGGCGAGCACGCGGATGTCCTCCTCGCCCAGCGCCACCCCGTGCACGGCCAGGACCCGGTCGCTGAGGAAACCGGCCTCGTCCAGGTACTGCACGGCGCCGCGGCCGGTGTGCTCGCGGCACATGACGTCGTCGGTCTCGGTCTCCAGCAGGTGGATCGAGGTGCGCAGGTCCCGCTCGGCGGCGAACGCGGCGACGGTGCGCAGCCCGTCGGGGGTGAGGCTGCGGGGGTTGGGCACGGCCAGGGCGGGTGTGGTGAGCGAACCGCGCGTGCGCGCGACGAGGTCGTCGACGTGGGCCAGGACGTCGTCCAGCGGTTCCATGAGGCGCGGGTCGAAACCCCAGCGGCGGGTGGGGTCGGGCCGGTCGGCGATCCCGCGCCCGACCAGGGCCCGCACCCCCACGTCCGCCAGCCCCTGCAGGACGGCGTCGTGCACCTCCCGCGAGGGGTGGGGCCACAGGTGTTCCACGAGGGTCGTCGTCCCGCTGCGCAACCCCTCCAGCGCGCCGGCGACGGTCGCCAGGTACGCCGACTCCGGGGTCACGGACGCCATGTGCTCACCCACCGACAGCAGCCAGGCCAGCAGCGGCTGGCCCTCGCCCACCCCGCGGCAGGTCGCCTGCAGCAGGTGCGTGTGGGTGTTGACGAACCCCGGCAGGAGGTGGGCGCCGGAGCCGTCGAGACCGGGTGAACCGGGGCGGTGGTCCCGGACCGCGGTGACGGTCCCGTCCTCGACCAGGACGTCCTGGTGGTCGCTCCAGCCCGATCCCGTCCACACGGACACGTCGAGGACGGCCGGCGGCGGTGGAGCGGCGGGGCTGTCGGCGGTCAGTCGCAGGGTCGGCACCTCGGCACTCTCCCCAGTCCCCGTCACCGGCACAAGACCCCCCGACTACATGCAACACAGTGTTCACACGGCAGGTCTTGGCACCGATCGCATGCAACACCACGATGGAGCCATGACAACCACCCCTCCGATGACCGAGTTGCAGCGCGAGTCCCGCATGGGCGGGCTCGGTGCCGAACGCGACCGCGAGATCCCGCAGATCGACCTGTCCGACTTCGAGACCCGCCGGGCCGAGATCACCGAGGCGCTGTGGTCGGCCGCCACCGAGGTCGGGTTCTTCCAGATCGTCAACCACGGCATCCCGGCCGCCGAGGTCGACCGCGCCTTCGCCATGGCGAAGGCGTTCTTCGACCTGCCCGTCGAGGTCAAGCAGCGGTTCCCGCTGGACAAGCCGAAGAACTCCGGGTGGGAGTCGGGCACCCAGGTGCGCCCCTCGGTCGGCACCCCCGACCGCAAGGAGTCCTACCAGCTCACCCGCCCGCACATGTCCGGCCTGCTGCCCTCGCAGGAGCAGTTGCCGGACTTCGCCGAGTTCATGCTCGGTTTCGAGACGCGCTGCTGGGAACTGGCGATGCGGGTCCTGTCCTGCTTCGCCGACCGGCTGGGTTTCGACCGCCACTTCTTCGCCCGCGCGCACGACCCGGCCTCCGACACCTACCAGTCGACCCTGCGGATCCTGCACTACCCCGAGCTCCCGGCGGACGTCGCGGCCCAGCCGGGGGTGTGGCGGGCCGGGGCGCACACCGACTTCGACTGCCTCACGCTGCTCTTCCAGCGCACGGGGCAGGGCGGTCTGCAGGTCTGCCCGGGCCGCGACCTCGAGGCGCCGGAGTGGACCTCGGTCGTCCCCTCCGACGACGCCATCACGTGCAACATCGGCGACATGCTCATGCGCTGGAGCGACGACCAGCTCCTGTCGAACTTCCACCGCGTGCGGATGCCCGGTGAGGGGGAGTACACCGGGGCGCGGTACAGCATGCCGTTCTTCGCCCAGGCCAACCGCGAGGTGCTCATCGAGACGCCACGGGGGACCTACCCGCCGATCACCGCGGCCGACTACCTCGCCGAGCGGATCCGCGCGAACTACGGCACTCCGAAGGGCTGAGCCCGGTGACCGAGGTCGAACTCCTCGTCGACAGCGTCTACGCCACGTTGCTCGACCGGATCGTCGACGGCCGGCTCGCGCCGGGTTCGGCGCTCAGCGTCCCGGCGCTCGCCCTCGAACTCGGCGTCAGCCGCAGCCCGGTGCGCGAATCGGTCCAGCGCCTGGTCGCCGAGGGTGTCGCGGTGACGGTTGCGCACACCGGGGCCCGGGTGGCGACGGTGAGCCTGGCCGACCTCGACGAGGTGCTGCGGGTGCGGGAGGTGCTCGACGGCCTCGCCGCCGCGGAGGCGACCGCGGTCGTCGACGCCGACGGCCTGACCCGCCTGGAGGAACTCCTGGACGCGGGGGAGCGGGCGGTGCGCGGACCCGTCGACCCGGCCGGCGACGCCGCGCTGGACCTGCGCTTCCACGCGCTGCTGCGCGAACTGTCCGGCAACGCCACGCTCGCCGAGACGCTGCGTCGCCTGGAGGTCCGCGCCCACCTGTTCGGCGCGGGCCTGTGGGCCGACCAGCGCCACCGGGAACTCGCCGTCGCCGAGCACCGCGGCATCGTCGCGGCCGTCGCGGCCGGGGACGTGGCGGCGGCCCGCGCCCGGGCCGGGGCCCACGTCGCCGCGCTGGCCGTCCGGATGCGGCGCGCCGCCCGCTGAGGGGGCCACCCCGCCGCGGCCGGGCGCGGCGGGGTGACGTCGCGTCAGCCGGCGGCCGGCACGAGCCCGTCGGCCACGGCCCGCGCCGCGCGCAGCTCGGCCACCGGGTCCGGCGCCGCGTCCAGCTCCAGCAGCCGCACCCCGGCCGTCGGCGTGCCGGCCATGACGGCGGCCCAGGCCGGCCAGTCCACGACGCCGTCGCCCATGGGACGCATGAAGCGCCGGTGCACCGCGTGGACGTCCTCGTCGAGGACCAGGTCGGCGGGGAAGGGGCCGGCGGCGTCCTTCCAGTGCGAGACGAGCACCCGGTCGGCGAACTCCCGGGCCAGGGCCACCGGGTCCCCGCCGGACAGCGTGATGTGCGCCGAGTCCGGGCACAGACCCACCAGCGCGGGGTCGGTCAGCCCCATCAGCGTCCGGACGTCCTCGGCGGCCACGGTGATCGAGTGCGACTCGGTGTGCACCGCCAGTCGGATCCCGGTGTCGGCCAGCGAGGCGCCGACCGCGTCGCACACCCGGGCGAGGTGCTCCAGCAGCCGCCGGTGCTCGTCCGCGGACAGCGCCTGCACGGGCGCGTCCGGGCCGCCGGCCAGCATCGGGGTGCCCAGGACGAGGATCCCCGCCCCGGTGCCGCGCAGGAAGGCCGCGTACTCGGCCATCTCCGCCACCGCCTCCTGCGGGCTGAGCCCGCCCCAGTGCGTGCCGTTGCAGAAGCCCGACAGGACCCGCACACCCCGGGCGGCGAACGCCTCCAGCACCCCGTCGACGGAGCCGAACGCGGCGAGCGCGCTGCGGAAGTCCAACGGCGGGAAGGTCAGCTCGATCCACGGCACGTCGGCCTCGGCGAGCGCGTCGAGCATGCGGTCCCACATCTCGCGGGGGTGCTCGGCGCACCAGGCGACCATCTCCTCCGCGGTGGACACGCCCCAGAAACCGGGGTGGTAGAAGGTCACGAGGTCGACGCCGTACTGCGGCTCGGATTCAATGTGCGACATCCCCGCAGATTAGCCCGACGGCGCCGTGAGCGGGAGACCTCGGGGACGTGGGGCGGGTGGGCGGCCCTCTAGGCTTCCGCTGTGCCACCCGTGGACCCCGCCGTCATGCGGCGCCTCAACGCCGCCCTGACGTTCCGCCTCCTGCGCGAGGCGGACGCCCCGCTGACGATGGCCCAGCTCACGCGGGGCACGGAACTGTCCCGGCGGACCGTCGAGCTCATCCTCGCCGACCTCCTCGCCGACGGGTGGGTGCGGGAGGTGGCGGTCGGTTCCACCGGGGTGGGGCGACCGCCCCGGGCGTTCGCGTTCCAGCCGGACAACGCCCTGTTCGCCGCGGTCCAGGTGGACACGCACTCGGTGCGCGCCGGCGTCGCGGACACGCACGGGCGGTTGCTCTCGTCCGAGCGCAGGGTCCTGAGCGACTACTACGACCCGGCGACGACGCTGGAGCAGGCCGTGGACGCGTTGAACGCCGCGCTGGTCGCCTCCGGGCGCCCGGTGGGCGTCGTGCGGGCGGGGGCGGTCGCGATGCCCGGTCTGATCGACGACGAGGGACTGGTGCTCGGACTGGTCGACGCCCCGACCTGGACGGGAGTTCGGCCTTCAGCCGTTCTGGCGCAAGCGTTCCCGTTCCCCTTCGTCGGGGACAACGACGCGAACCTCGCGGCCGTGGGGGAGCGGTGGAAGGGCGCTGCGCAGGGCCTGGACAGTTTCACGTGGTTGCTGGCGGGGGCCCGCAACGGTGCGGGGATCGTCATCCGCGGTGAGGTCCACCGGGGTTTCCGCAGTTCGGCGGGCGAGATCGTGCGCGCCCCGGCGGTGGGGATGTCCGAACTGCACGAGCACCCGCTCGGCGGCCTGACCCACCCCGACCCGCAGGAGCGGGCACGCGCCGAGCGGATCGTCGAGCGGGTCCGCTCCGGGGACCGTGACGCCGCCGACCTGCTCGACGAGTTCACCGCCCCGCTGGCCCGGGTGCTGGTCACCCTGGTGTGGACGATCGCGCCGCCGCTGGTCGTGCTCGGGGGCGGTCTGGAGGTGGCCGCCGACGTCCTCGTGCCGCGGCTGGAGACCGCCCTGGCCGCCGAGGGCGCGCCGGCGGTACCCATCCGGGCCACCTCCCTCGGTGGGGACGCCGTGCTGCTGGGGGCCCTGCACGAGGCGCGGGCCAGTGTCGACGACGAGCTGCTCCGGGCCAAGTCCTAGACCGGACGGGCGCGCCGCGCTTATTGTGCTACTTCATCGCACATTGGAGGCCGCCCGATGGACTCGCACACCGCTCCCGCCGACCTGCTCGTCGTCGGCGGTGGACTCATGGGGGCCGCGGTCGCGGCGCAGGCCCGGGCGGCACGTCCCGGGACGCGGATCGTGATCGTCGACGCCGGCCGCCCGATCGGGACGGTCGCGGGCGCCCACCTGCACGACTCCGCCGAACCCGACGTGCGTGAGACCTACCTGCAGCGGGTCGAACCGGGCGTGCAGTCCCTGTACCTCGGCGCGGACCCGACGCCCTCCCTGGGGGGCAGCATCCGCGACGCCCGTCCGGGCATGTACAACGTGTCCGCCTTCGGCTCCGACGCCGCCGCCATGCCGGCCGCGGCCGTCGGGCTCAACGCCGGGGGCATGGGCGTGCACTGGACGGCGGCGACGCCGTGGCCGTGGGGTTCGGAGGTCTTCGACGACGACGCCGAGGCCTTCGCCGCCGACCTGGCGACCGCGCAGCGGTTGCTGCGCGTGCAGGCCCGGCCGTTCGCCCCCACCGAGGTCGGCGACCGCCTCCTGCGGGTGCTGGACGGGCTGTTCGGACCCGTCAGCGCCCCGGGCCGGCACCCGCAGCCCATGCCCATGGCGGTGGCCCCGGGCCGGACCGGGCCGCTGGCGCGCACCGGCCCCACCGTGGTCCTGCCCCGCCTGCTGGAGGGTCCCGGCGACGACTTCGAGGTGCTCACCGGGACGGTCGCCCTGCGCCTGGTGCACGACGGCACCCGGGTCGCCGGGGTCGAGGTCCGCGACACCCGCACCGGCGAGGAGCGCACGGTGGCCGCCGCCGCCGTCGTCGTCGCGGCCGACACCTTCCGCACCCCGCAACTGCTGTTCGCCTCCGGCATCCGGCCGACCGCCCTGGGCGCCCACCTCAACGAGCACGCCTTCCTCACCGGGCAGGTCCTCGTCGACCTGCCGCGACTGGGGGTGGACCTGGGATCGGTCCCGCTGCCGCTGGAGGGGGAGTGGGTCGTCGGTTCGCACTGGCTGCCGCACAGCGGCCCCGCGCAACCCTTCCACGGCCAGATCATGGACCGCCTGTTCGTCGACGCGGCCGGCGAGCGGCTGGCGTACTCGACGGGTGCCTCGCTGTACGTCCCGACGGACGTCGACCCGGCCAACCGGCTGGTGTTCGACGAGGACGAGGTCGACGCCGCGGGCCTGCCCCGGTTGCGCGTGGAGTACCGGTACACGGCCGGCGACCTCGCCCGCATCGCGGAGGGCCGCGCCACCCAGCGGCGGCTGTGCGAGGCCCTGGGCGACTTCGACCCGGACCGCGACTCGGCCCTGCTGGCGCCGGGTTCCTCGTTGCACTGGACGGGGACCACCCGCAGCGGCCGGTCCGACGACGGGACCTGCGTGTGCGACCCGTCGGGGCGGGTGTGGGGTTTCTCCAACCTGCACCTCGCCGGGGGTTCGGTGGTCCCGACCCCGGTGACCGCGAACTCCACGCTCACCGCGATGGTCACCGCCGTCCGGGCGGCCCGTGGAACCCTGGAACACCTCGAGCAGGAGGTGGGTGCCCTCGCCCTCTGAGCACCACCGCGTTTCGTCCCGGTAAACAGTTCCAGGGATCGACGGAAACTGCGGGAAACTCTTGTACCGTTGTCGCAGAAGCGATCGCGTGCACCGGGTCGGGTCACCACGGCCCCCCGGTCGCTCCCGTCCGGTGAGCACCAGCGAACGGCTCCACCCTCGTTCCTCCCACTCCACCCGACCCTAGGGGGCCACCATGCTCGTCCGTCCTGACCGGTCCACGTCCCGCCGCACGGTCCTCGCCGGCGCGTCCGCGGCCGCCCTGACCGCGGGTCTGGCCGCGTGCGGGCGCAGCGGTACCGGTGACTCCCGCGCGTCGGCACCCATCAGCGTCACCGACGGCCCGGCGACCGGGACCGTCGAGTTCTGGGCCGGGGCCCCGGACGGCGACTCGCTGCCCCCCTTCATCGCGGCGTTCAAGAAGGAGAACCCGGACGTCACGGTGAACGTCACCACGATCCCGTCGTCGGAGTTCGACACCAAGCTCACCGCGGCCATCGCCTCCGGCCGGGTGCCCGACCTCGTGTCCCTGTACTCGCAGACCCAGTCGTCGATCCTGGCGACCGGGGCGTTCCAGACCGTGCCCGAGGGGCTGGTGGACCTGGGTTCGTTCTTCGAGCCCGCGCTGGCCGGGGTCACGACCGCGGACGGAGCGCACAAGGCCGTGCCGTGGTACGCCTACGCCCGGGTGAACTACTACCGCAAGGACGTCGTGGACGGTCTGGGCCTGACCCCGCCGACCACCTGGGAGGAGAACGAGGCCTTCTGCCGGCAGCTCGTGGCCGCGGGGCACTCCATCCCTCTGGGCATGGCGGTGGCGTGGGACGAGTACTCCGCGGAGGCGCTGTCGGAGTACGTGCACCAGAACGGCTCGTCCCTCACCACCGAGGACGGCAAGGGGTGGGCGATCAACGCCGCCGCCAACGTGCAGGCGCTGGAGTACTTCGCCTCGCTGTTCACCGCCGGGTACTCCTCCCCGGACGGCCCGGCCTTCCTCGACGTCGTCCCGTGGTTGACGTCCGGGAAGAACGTCGTGAACGTCTCCAACGGCCCGTGGCTGCCGGGCTGGATCGACGAGGCGGCCGGCGAGGGGTACGTGGCGAAGAACATCGGCGTCTACGCGCAACCGGCCGGTCCCGGTGGGGCCAAGGCCGCCGCCCTGGGCGGCGGCAGCCTCGGCGTCCTCGACCGCGGCGGCAACGCCCAGGCCGCCTGGAAGCTCGTGGAGTACCTGTCCCGGCCCCAGGTGCAGGTGCAGTGGTACCAGACCTTCGGCAACCTGCCCGCCGTCCAGTCCGCCTGGGACGACCCGGCGATCGCCGACGACGAACTGCTGGCCCCGGTGCGCGACGCCATCCCGACCGCCTTCGGCGCTCCGACGGCGGCCACCTGGAGCCAGGTCGCCGACGTCATCGGCAAGCAGATGGAGCAGGTCGTGCGGGGCGGGTCGACGGCTCAGGCGGCGCTGGACGAGGCGCAGAAGCAGGCCGAGGCGCTGGGGACCGGGGCCTGACCGTGGCTCCCACCACCTCGAGCTCCACCTCGAGCTCCGCGTCGGTCCCCACGGCGGGTCCCGCCCCGAGCACGACCCGCGGGCCTGCGCCGCGCCGAGCCGGGCGGGGACGGCGCGCCTCCCTGGACGTCATGGGCTGGGGCTTCGTCCTGCCCTTCGTGGTCGTCTTCGTGGTCTTCAGCGTCGTGCCCGCGGCCATGGCCCTGTTCCTCAGCCTCACCGACATCGGGATCCGCGACCTCACCAGCCCCTTCGCGGTGGACGTGGTCGGGCTGGGGAACTACGCGAGCATCCTGGGCAGCGAGGACTTCCAGCGGGCGATGCTGAACACCGCGCTTTTCGTGGTGGTCGGCGTCCCCGTCACCATGGGGGCGGGTTTCGTGCTGGCCCTCGCTCTGGACTCCGGCATCCGGCGGATGCGCAGCGTCTTCCGCGCGATCGTCTACGTCCCCGTCATCGCCAACGTGGTCGCCGCGGCGGTGCTGTGGCAGTACGCCTTCACCCAGCAGGGACCGGTCAACGGGTTCCTCGGCGCCCTCGGTGTCGACGGACCCAACTGGCTGGGCCGGCCCGGGTGGGCGGTCGTCGCGGTGCTGCTGCTGACCGTGTGGCGCAACATCGGCACCTGCATGGTGCTGTTCCTCGCCGGTCTGCAGTCGGTGCCCGAGGAGGTGCACGAGGCCGCCGCGCTGGACGGGGCCGGCTACTGGCGCCGGGTCACCGCGATGACGGTCCCGCTGCTGCGGCCCACGACGTTGCTGGTGTCGGTCCTCATGAGCGTGTCGTTCCTCAACATCTTCGACGAGCCGTACCTCGTGACGAACGGGGGGCCGCTGAGCGCGACCACCTCGGTGGCGAAGTGGGTCTACGACCAGTTCGGCTACGGCCGGATCGCCGACTCGATGGCCGGCTCGATGGTCCTTCTCGTCGTGGTGCTCGTCGTGAGCACCGCCCAGGTGCGTCTGCTGAGGTCGAAGCATTGAGCGTCCAGACCCCCACCCCCACCCCCACCGCCGTGACGGTCACGCCGACCGGGCCCGGCGGCACGCGGCCGGCCGCGGCCGTCGCCGTGTACGTGCTGCTCGTCGTGGTGTCCCTCCTCATGCTCGCCCCGTTCGCCCTCGTGGTGTTCGGCGCGTTCAAGACGCAGGGGGAGTTCACCTCGGACCCCGGCGGGTGGCTGCCGGACTCCTTCACCAACGTGCACAACTTCGTCGTGCTGTTCACCGAGAAGGGTTTCGGGCGCTACTTCCTCAACAGCGCGATCGTGTCGGGGGTCACGGTCGTGACCAACGTCCTGTTCAGCGCGATGGCCGGGTACGCGCTGGCCAAGGTGCCCTTCCGCGGCCGCAGCCTGGTCTTCGGCGCCGTCGTCCTGGCCATGACCATCCCCTACGTGGCCGTCTTCGTCCCGCAGTTCGTGATCGTCGTGCAGCTGGGGCTGGTGGACACCCTGGCCGGGATCGTCCTGCCGATGCTGGTCATGCCCATCGCGGTCTTCATCATGCGGCAGTTCGCGACCTCCGTCCCGGACGAGCTGCTGGAGGCGGCGCGCCTCGACGGGGCCAGCGACGTGGGCGTCTTCGTCCGCGTCGTCCTGCCGCTGCTGGGACCGGCGGTCGCCACCGTGGCGATCTTCACGTTCCTCAACAGCTGGAACTACTTCCTCTGGCCGCTCGTCGTCGCCCAGTCCACCGACACGTACACGCTGCCGGTCGGGCTGTCGGTGGCGTCGGCCGCGGCGAACACCACCGACTACGGCGTGCTGCTCGCCGGGTCGGTGACGATCCTCGTGCCCGTCCTCGTGCTGTTCCTCTTCCTGCAGCGCTACTTCATCCAGGGGATCGCGGCCACCGGCCTGAAGTGACCCGTGCGCCCACCGGCCCCGGCCGGTGGGTGCACGAGGGGCTCAGGCCGCGGCGACGGCGCTGAACGACACCCCGGCCAGTTCCTGGGACACCTCCCACACCCGGGCCGCCTCGGCCTCGTCGCGCAGCGGGCGGTACAGCGGCTGCTCACCCGCGCCGCCCCCCAGGTGACCGGGCCCGGTGGGCCCGTACAGCCGTCCGCCCTCGGCCTTCGGGTCGGCGACCGCGTGCAGCGCGGGCAGCGCGGCGCTCTCAGCGGTGCCGACCAGGAGGCCCGCGCGCGAGAGGGCGCGGATGAGGGTGATCTGGGGGGTGTTCCGTTCACGCTCCAGTTCGGGGCGGGCGGCGAGCAGGCTGGTGGGGGCGACCCCGGGGTGGGACAGGTTGCTGGTGATGCCCCACCCCCCGGCGCGGCTGCGGCGGTCCAGTTCGAGGCCGAACAGGCCGAGGGCGACCTTGGAGGAGCCGTAGGCCCGCATGCCGTGGTAACTGCTTTCCCAGTTCAGGTCGGCCCAGTGCACCGCACCGCTGCGGGCCGCGACGCTGATCTGGGAGGTGACCCGGGCCCGGCCGGCGCGCAGCAGGGGCAGCAGGTGGGCCACCAGGGCGACGTGGCCGAGGTGGTTGGTGCCCAGCTGCAGTTCCAGCCCGTCGGCGGTGGTCTGCCGGTGCGGCGGGGTCATCACCCCCGCGTTGGCGACGAGCAGGTGGATCGGGTCACCCTCGTCCCGCAGCCGCTGCCCGAGGGCGGCGACCGAGGACAGCGAGGACAGGTCCAGGTCGTGCAGGACCACCTGGGCCCCGGGGTGCCGGGCGCGCAGACGGTCCAGCGCCGCCTGCCCCTTGGTGCGGTTGCGGACCGGCAGGAGCACCTGGGCCCCGGCGGCGGCCAGCCGGGCGGCGATGCCGAGGCCGATGCCGTCGCTGGCTCCGGTGACCAGGGCGCGCCGGCCGGACAGGTCGGGCAGGGACAGCTGAGGGGTTCGGGGCACGACGTTCCTCCTGGGTCGGGGTGGTGGCCCCAGCCTCGACCGGGACCGCGCTCCGAACCAGGGCCCGTCGATCCGCCCCTGGGGGTCCCCGCCGGAAGGGGGGATCGCCAGGCCGTGGTCCGTCCCGACCGCAGGCGGTAGGAAGGGGGGACCACGGCGGGGGAGGACGATGGACATCGACAGGGCGGGACTGGCGCAGTTCCTGCGGCGACGACGCGAGGCCCTGCAGCCCCAGGACGTCGGCCTGCCCCGGGGGCAGCGGCGGCGCACCGCCGGGTTGCGGCGCGAGGAGGTCGCCGCCCTGGCCCACATGTCGACCGACTACTACGCACGGCTGGAACGCGAGCGCGGGCCCCGGCCCTCGGAGCAGATGATCGCCTCCCTCGCCCAGGGCCTGCACCTGGGGCTGGACGAGCGCGACCACCTGTTCCGACTGGCCGGGCACCAACCGCCGGCGCGGGGTGCCCTCAGCGAGCACGTCGGCCCCGGCCTGCTGCGGATCCTGGACCGGCTGGTCGACACGCCCGCCGAGATCGTCACCGAACTCGGGGTGACGTTGCGCCAGACGCCGGTGGGCGTCGCGCTGACCGGCCCCGCCGACCGGTGGACGGGGCCGGCCCGCAGCCTGGGGTACCGCTGGTTCACCGACCCCGCGGCCCGGGCGGGGTACGCGCCGGAGGACCACGGGTTCCTGTCCCGGGTGTACGCCTCGGGCCTGCGCGAAGTCGTCACCCGGCGCGGGCCGGGGTCGCGGGCCGCGGAACTGGCCGAGCTGGCGCTGGCGAACTCGGAGGAACTGCGCCGGTTGTGGGAACTGCACGAGGTCGGACTGCGCCCGCAGGAGGTCAAGCGGTTCGTGCACCCGGCGGTGGGCCGGATCGAGCTGCACTGCCAGACGTTGCTGGATCCGCAGCAGAACCACCTGCTGCTGGTCTACACCGCGGTCCCCGGGACCGAGGACCAGGAGAAGCTGGAACTGCTGTCCGTCCTGGGGGCGTCCACGACGGCGTGAGGCCGGCGCCGGGGGCTGCCCCGGGGCGGGTGGGCGCGTTACCGTGGTCCATGCCCTGCGACGTGGCGGCGCTGTGCGTCGACGCCCTCGACCCCGAACGTCTCGCGCGGTTCTGGTCGGTGGTCCTCGGGGGAGCGGTCGTCCCCGACCCGGAGGGCGGGTCCTTCCTGGACCCGGCCGACGACCCCGGGTTCCGGCTCCGGTTCGTCCCGACGACGGTGCCGGGGTCGGGGCGCAACCGGATCCACCTGGACCTGACGAGCACGTCGCAGGAGGACCAGGACGCGATCGTGGCCCGGGCGCTGGCCGCCGGTGGGCGACCCTTCGACGTGGGCCAGCTCCCGGAGGAACGGCACATGGTGCTGGCCGACCCGGAGGGGAACGAGTTCTGCGTCATCGAGCCCGAGAACCGGTTCCTGGCCGGGTGCGGGCCGATCGGGGCGTTGTCGGGCGACGGGTCGCAGGCCGCGGGGTACTTCTGGCGCGACGCCCTGGGCTGGCCGCTGGTGTGGGGCGAGGGCACCGAGACGGCCGTTCAGTCACCGGCCGGCGGGCCGAAGTTCACCTGGGGCGGTGACCCCGTCGAGCCGAAGAGGGGGCGCAACCGCTGGCGGCTGGACCTGCGGGCGCGCGGCGACCGGCGGGCCGAGCTCGACCGGCTGCTCGCGCTCGGGGCGCGCGCCGACGGATCCGACCTGCTCGACCCGAGCGGCAACGAGTTCCGGCTGCTCTGATCAGCGGGCGCGCAGGCCGTCGATCGCCATCCCGAGCACGCGGTCGAGCTGGTCGGGCGTGGAGTAGCTGCCCGTGGAGATGGACGAGACGAGCCGGACGACGTCGTCGATCCCGACGTCGGCGCGCGCGTCACCCGCGGACTGCGCGGCCCGCAGCAGCGGGTCACCGGCCTCGGTGATGGCGGTGCGGCAGGACGCGAAGACGGGGTTGCCGGCGCCGAACGCCGAGCGCAGTTCCTCGGCGAGGGAGCGCTTGGTCGCGAGGTACTGCACGTACCGGTGCAGCCAGCCGGCCAGGGCCTCCCACGGCGGGCGCGCGGCGGCCAGGTCCCGGCCGACGTCGCACAGCGTCTGGACCTCGTCGAGGTAGACCGCCTCGAGCAGCGCGGACCGGTCGGGGAAGTTGCGGTAGAGGGTGCCGATGCCGACCCCGGCGGTGCGGGCGACGTCTTCCAGCGTCGGGGGAGCGTCCTGCGTGAAGGCCTCGCGCGCGGCCGCGAGGATCGCCTCGTAGTTGCGGCGCGCGTCGGCCCGCCTGGGCGGTTCGCGTCGGAGCACCGACCCGGTCATGACGTCCCCTTGCGAAGTGGAGGCTGCCTCCGCTAACGTACCGGAGGCAGCCTCCACTCTACGACGACACGTCGCGGGAGGCCAGCGCCCCACCACTCGTCCTCGTCTCGAGGAGTTCCGTCGTGCCCACCCTCCGCTCCGTCACGCACCTGCCCGCCCCGCGGCGACCGTCCGCGCGCCACGTGGCGGCCCCGCCGGCCACCCGCGGTGTCCTGCTCGTGCTGTCCGTCGCCGCCGCCAGCTTCTCCCTGCTGCAGTCGCTCTACTCCCCGGCCCTGTCGACCCTGCAGCGCGAGCTGCACGCCGGTTCGACGTCGATCACGTGGGTCCTGACGGCGTACCTGCTCTCGGCGGCCGTCTTCACCCCCGTGCTGGGCCGCGTCGGCGACGCCGTCGGACGCCGGCCCGTGTTCGTCGCGGTGATGACCGCGCTCGGCGTCGGCTGCCTGCTGGCCGCGCTCGCCCCGAACGTCGAGTTCCTGCTGTTCGCCCGCGTCGTGCAGGGCGTCGGCGGTGCCGCGCTCCCGCTCGCCTTCGGCATCCTGCGCGAGACCCTGCCGCCGCACCGGCTCGCCCCGGCGATCGGCACCGTCTCCGCGCTCGTGGCCGCCGGCAGCGGGCTCGGCGTCGTCGTCGCGGGCCCGGTGATGTCCACGTTCGGCACCCACGTCCTGCTCGGGCTGCCGGCCCTGCCCGTCCTGGTGGCCGCCGCGGCCGCGCTGCGCGTCCTGCCCCGCGCCGCCACCCGCGAACCCGCCCGCGTGAACCCGCTGGCCGCCGGACTGCTCGCCGTCGCCCTCGTCGGGCTCCTCGTCCCCGTCAGCCAGGCCGCGGTCTGGGGCTGGTCCAGCCCGGCCACGATCGTCCCCCTGGCCGTCGCGGTGCTCGCCGCCGTGGCCTGGGTCCGGGTCGAGAACCGTTCGGCCGCACCGCTGGTCGACATGAGCACGCTGCGCGTCCCGGCCGTCTGGACGACCCACCTCGCGGCGCTGCTGTTCGGGGCCGCGATGTTCGGGGTCTTCATCTACCTGCCTCAGCTCGCGCAGGTCCCGACCGCCGCCGGGTACGGGTTCGGCCTGGACGCCACCGGCGCCGGGCTGCTCATGCTCCCGCTGCCCGTCGCCATGTTCGCCGCCGGCGTCGTCGGGGGCCGTCTCGAGGCGAGGTTCCCCGCCGCCGCGCAACTGCTCGCCGGCGCCGTCGTCTGCGCGGTCGCCGCGGTGGCCCTCGCCCTGGACCACACCAGCACCTGGGTCGTCGCCCTCGAGGGCGGCGCGTTCGGGATCGGCGTGGGCCTGGCCTACGCGGCCATGACGAACATCGTCGTCCGGGCCGTCCCCGCCCACCAGACCGGTGCGGCCAGCGGCGTCAACGCCAACACCCGCACCATCGGCGGGGCCCTGGGCGCCGTCCTCACCACGAGCATCGTCACCGCCCACGTGCAGGCCTCCGGGGTCCCCGTCGAGTCCGGCTTCACGACCGCGTTCGCCGTCCTGTCCGTGCTGGCCCTCGGGGTCGCGGTCGTGACCGTGGTGGGCCGGCGGCTGACCCCCGTGGTCTGATCGGGACGTGGACGCACACGTGCTCGCCGTCGGTTCCTACACCGCCGCGACCGGGGGTCGCGGCCCCGGGATCGCGCTCGTCGACCGGGACCCGGCCACCGGCCGCCTCGGGGCGGTCGGGGCCGTCGCGGACTGCCCCTCCCCGTCGTTCCTCGCGGTCGGCGAGGGGGGTGTCGTCCACGCCGCCCACGAGGTCGACGAGGGGTTCGTCTCCTCCCGCCGCCCGGGTGCCGGCGGCTGGGAACTGCTCGGGGAGGCCCCCAGCGGCGGTTCGTCGCCCTGCCACCTCACCGTCCTGCCGGGGTTCCTCGTCGTCGC
Source organism: Kineococcus rhizosphaerae (assembly GCF_003002055.1). Classification (NCBI taxonomy): domain Bacteria; kingdom Bacillati; phylum Actinomycetota; class Actinomycetes; order Kineosporiales; family Kineosporiaceae; genus Kineococcus; species Kineococcus rhizosphaerae. The sequence continues at coordinate 321,815 of NZ_PVZF01000003.1, read as the reverse complement.
GAACTACGGCGGCGGGGTCGGGGTCGTCGAGCTCGCCGGGGGTGCCGTGTCGCAGCTGCGGCAGACGCTGCGCGGCACCGGGTCCGGCCCCGACCCGGACCGGCAGGAGTCCTCGCACCCGCACTCGACCCGGCGGTTCGGGGACCACCTGGCGGTGCTGGACCTCGGCACCGACGAGATCCGCGTCCACGCGACCACGAGCGGCGGGCTGAGCGCCGAACCCCTGCGGACGGTCGCGCTGGCGCCGGGGACGGGACCGCGGCACGCCGTCACCGTCGGGGACCGGTTCTTCGTCGCGGCCGAGCTGGACGCCACCGTCACCTCCTTCGCCGTCCACGGCGACGACCTCCTCGACCCCGTCGTGGCGTCCGCGACCGCCGTCCCCGCCGACCGGCGCGTGTACCCCTCCGAGATCGCCGTCGCCCCCTGGGGGCTCGTCGTCGCGAACCGGCGCGCCGAGGTCGTCACGGTGCACGAGGTCGTCGACGGGATCGCCCGCCCGGTGCGCGACCTGGAGATCGGCGGGGTGAACCCCCGCCACGTCGCGGTCGTCGGCCGCCACCTCTACGTCTCGGCGCAGGACTCCGACCGGGTCGTGCACCTGGCCCTCGACGACGACCTCACGGTCGTCGACCGGTCCGTCGCCGAGATCGGGTCGCCGGCCTGCGTCGTGCCCCTGTGAGCCTCGTCGTGAGCCTCGTCGTGAGCCCGGGCGCCCGCGGAAACCGCTGGCCGCGCGCCCGCCGGCCCGGCAGGCTGCAGGGGTGGACGAGGAGATCCTGACCGGCGGGGGCGTCAACGAGGTCGTGCGCGTCGGGGCCACCGTGCGCCGGCCCACCGGCCCGCACTCCCCGCGCGTGCACGACCTCCTGCGCCGGCTCGAGGGGTTCGCCGGGATCCCGCGGGTGCACTCGGCTGCAGCGGGTGTCGAGGTCCTCGACTTCCTGCCGGGGCAGGTGTCGAACTACCCGCTGACCCCCGCCGCCGCCTCGGTGACGGCCCTGGTGAGCGCGGCGGAGTTCCTGCGCCGGTTCCACGACGCCACCGCGGGGTTCGCGCGGGAACTGCCCCGGGACGGGTGGATGTTCCCCGTCGCCGACCCCGTCGAGGTCGTCTGCCACGGCGACTACGCCCCCCACAACTGCGTCCTCGACGGCGAGCGCGTCGTGGCGCTCATCGACTTCGACACCGCCCGGCCCGGTCCGCGGCTCACCGACCTCGGGGGAGCGGTGTACCGGTGGGCGCAGGTGTCCGACCCCCGGAACCCGGGTGTGCCCGCGACGCAGGAGCAGGCGGCCCGGCTCGCCCGGTTCTGCGCCGCCTACGGCCTCGACGACGCGGACCGGGCCGGGCTCCTCGACGCCGTCATCGAGCACCTGGACGGTCTCGTCCGCCACATGCACGAGCAGGCCGCCGCGGGCGTCGCGGCGTTCGCCTCGCACATCGCCGACGGCCACGACGCGCTGTACCGCTCCGACGTCGCGCACGTGCAGGCCAACCGCCCGCTGTTCCAGGACGCGATCGGCGGCTGATCGGCCGAATCCCCGCGGACGGGGCCGGGACCTGGTGGGATGGAGGTGCTCGCTCCGGGGGGACCGAGCAGGACCGAGGGGGTTTCGGGTGGGGACCAGGGCAGTGCGCAGCGCGGCGGGGACGCTGGGGGTGGCCGTGCTGGCCACCGGTCTGCTGGCGGGGTCGGCGTCCGCCGCCCCGGGCGGGCCCGTCGTGGCCTACTCCGGCGTGAGCGCGGACCACGCGTGGGGCCTGTACGCCGTCGACAGCGGCACGGGCCGGCAGTGGCACGTCGCGGACGGGCTGGCCGTCGACGCGAGCTGGTCCCCGGACGGTTCCCGCCTCGCCTGGATCGCCTACGACGCGGACGACCTCGGCCACGTCCAGGTCGCGGCCGCCGACGGCAGCGACCGCCGCCAGGTCGACGGGGACGGGGACTCGCGGTCCCTGGCCTGGAGCAGCCGCGGCACGCTCGCGTGGTTCCACCGCTCGGCCTGGGCCCCGACCGACTGCACCACCGACGACCGGCTGGTCCGCCCCGCGTTCGTGCTGCAGACCCCGGACGGCGCGCGCCGCGCGCTGGGCGACGTGGCGCCCACGGCGAGCGACCTGACGTTCTCGCCCGACGGCACGACCGTCGTGTGGCGCGAGAGCGGCCCGGACGTGTGCGCCCAGGCGCCCGGCGAGCTCGTCGTCGCCGACGTCGCCAGCGGCCGACGGACCGTCGTGGCGGGGGCGCAGGACACGACGGGGCTGGCGTTCTCCCCGGACTCCACCGCGCTCGCCGTGACCCGGGCGACCCCCGAGGGCGGGGACGTCGTCCTCGTCGACCTCGCCGCCCGCACCGCGCGGCAGGTCGTGACCGACGCGGCGGGGGAGACGTCCGCCGTGTTCGTCGGCGACGGGACCGACCTCGCGGCCGTGCGGACCACCGCCACCGACCGCCGGCTGGTCATGCTGGACCGGACCGCGAACGTCGTGCGCGACCTCGGCGCACCACCGGAGTTCGTCGAGCAGCTCGTCGCCTCCACCGACCGGGCGTCCGTGGTCGTCGCGGGCCGCTCGCTGCCCTCCGCGGACGGGGCGTACCAGGACACGCAGCTGTGGCGGCAGCCGCTCGACGGGTCCGCCGCGACGCTGCTGAGCACGAACGGGGCGGCGGCCGTGTTCGAGGCCGCCGTCACGGCGTGGGGCTCGGACGCCCCCGTCCTGCCCCGGCGGACGCGGTCGCGCTGAGCGGCCCCGTCAGGCGAGGGCCTGGGCGAACAACGGCACCGCGTGGTCGAGGGCGTACCCCAGGCCGAGGGTCGTGCCGGACGAGAAGGCGTTGCTCAGCGTGGTGTCGTCGAAGACCACGATGCGCCCGTCCTTCGTCGCCGGCAGGTTCTGGATGCCCGGGTTCGCGGTGATCTCGGCCGCGGTGGCCCCGATGGGGAACACCACGACGAGGTCGGCGTCGAGCTGGTCGAGCTGCTCGTCCGACAGCTCCACGTAGAAGCTGTCGTCCTTGGCCAGCGCCTGCACCTTCGGGCTCTGCGTGAAACCGAGTTCGGTCATGAAGTCCACGCGGCCGTCACCCGTGACGTAGGCCCCGAACTTCCCGGAGTAGAACGCCGCGACCGCCACCGTCCTGCCGGCGAAGGCCGGGTTCGCCGCGGCCACCCGCGTGAACTCCGCCTCCAGGTCGGAGACGAGCTTCGCGCCCTCGTCCTGCTTCCCGAGGGCGGCGGCGACGAGGTGCACCTGGTCGCGCCACGGGGTGCCGTAGCTGGTCTTCAGCCCGGGCGGCGGGCCCACGGTCGGGGCGATCTTCGTCAGTTCCGCCTGCACGGCCTCGGCGTTGGACTGCCGGGTGTTGAGGATGACGTCGGGTTCCAGCGCCGCGATCTTCTCGTAGCTGAGTTCCTGGGTCCCGAGCTGCTCGGGTTCGCGCGTCACGAGGTCCTGCGCCCACGGACCGACCCCGTCGCCGCCGAAACCCAGCCAGTCGGACGTCGCGACGACCTGGCCGCCGAGGGCCAAAACGGTTTCCGCGTCGCCCCAGCCGAGGGCGATGAGGGTGCGCGGGTCCGCGGGGACCTGGACCTCCCCGAAGAGGGTGTCGATCGTCGCGCCGGACGCGGACGCGGTCCCTCCCGCCCCGGCGGAGCCGTCGTCGGAACCGCTGCAGGCGGTGAGGACGGCGCCGACGCCGGCGACGATCGTGCCGGTGAGCAGGGCGCGGCGGGACGGGAGGGGCACGTCGGTCTCCGATCGGGGTCAGGCCAGCCCGCACGGACTGAGGGCAGGCTGACCATACCTGACCGGCGGCGAACGTCCCCGGCCCGACCGTTCCCGCACCCCTCGACGGGGGCTGGTCGACCGTCCGGGGCACGGGTACGTTCGACCTCCGGCGTCCGCGACGGAGGGAGGACGCATGGGGTCCGGGCTGTCCCGCGAGGAGTTGTCCGAGGTCCTGCGCAGGGCCACGTCCGAGGGGGGACCACGCCCGCGGTCCGGCTCCTGCACGAGACGGGCACCGTCCTGCAGACGCTCGACGAGGCGGGGTGGATCGAGCTCCTGCCCCCGCACCCGGGCGACCCGGAGCAGAACCCGCGCGCCCGCGTCGACCGGGCGGCGGCCCCGGCCGACCACGACCGCTTCGGCTGGGGACGCGACCGGCACCTGCTGCCGCTGGCGGCGAGCCTGGCGGGCGCGGTCGAGGTCGACCTGCGCACGGCCCTCGGGCAGCTCGACCGGCGGACGACGGCGTTCGTGCTCGCCGCGGTCGGCGACTCGACGCAGGCGCACACCCTGTTCTCCGAACCGCTCCTGCCGCACGGCGGGCCGTCGGGCCGGGCGGCGATGACCCGGCAGGGGCCGCTGCACCCCCGGCCCGAGGAACCCCCCGCTCCTCCCGGCGACCAGGGGACCCTCGCGCTGCGGCCGCAGGCCGAGGAGGAGGCCGACACCCTGGCCGCGGCCCTGGCGAACCCGCACCCCGAGGTGGCTCTGCCCCTCGACGAGCACGTGCTGCGCGTCCTGCGGCACCTGCGGCCGGCCACGCTCGGACGTCGCCGCCGGGAACGGCCCGACGCGCCGAGCGTCGGCGCCACAGCGCACGAACTGCCGCGCGCGGACGTCGAGGCCTGGCTGGGGTTCGCGCTCCCCGAGTTCCCCGACCTGGCCCCGGCCCGCCTGGTGTGCCTGCGCCGAGAACCGGGTCCGCTGCCGCGCAGGGGGTCCCTGATGCCCAACGGGGAACCCTTCTGCGTCCGCGTCGCCCTGCTGTGGGTCGCGCCCGACGTCGACCTGGACCGCCTCGTCCTGCGGCGCGGGGACGGGCTCCTGCAGGGCACGGTGAACTGGCAGCCCGGCCGGTCCAGGCCGGACCACCGGGTGCTCACGACCCACTTCACGAACCCCGCCGGCGGCCACACGTCCGTCACCGTCGGGGGCACGCAGGTCGGCGTCCAACGCGTCGACCCGGAACTCACCCGCATCGCCTGGGGACGCGACGTCGGCGACGACGAGTTCACGGTCGCCCTGCACGTCCCGCACGAACCCCGGCAGGCCCTGGAGTTCCTGCTGCGCGGCCGGGACGCGCCGTGAGTTCCGGGTTGTCGCGCGAGGAACTGGCCGACGTCCTCGAACGCGCGCACGTGGAGATCGGCAAGGACGCCGGGATCCGGCTCCTGCACCGGGCGAGCACCCTGCTCGCGGAGATCGACGCCGCCGGGCTCGTGCAGGTCCTGCCGCCGCACCCGGAGGACCCGGACCACAACCCCCGCGCGCGCATCGACTGGCCCGAGGTCGTGGCCGGGGTGGAACGCGGCGGACGGTTCACCGGGCCGCACGGGCGCCGGCGCGACGAGTCCGTGGTGCGGATCGCGCTCAGCCTCCTGGGGGTGCTCCAGATCGACCTGCACACCGAACTGAACATGCTCGACCGGCCCACCACGGCGCTCGTGCTCGCGGCGATCGGCGCCTCCACGCAGTCGCACTACGACAGCTACGAGCGGCTGCTCCCGGACGGCAGACCGTCGGGCTGGTCGGGCACGGTGTTCCGCCCGCCGCTGTTCCCGTGGCCCGAGACACCTCCCGGACCCGCCCCCGGCCAGGGAACCCTGTCGCTCTGGCCGGCCGCCGAGGAGGAGACCGCCGCGCTGGCCGCGGCGCTCGCGAACCCCTACCCGGAGGTGGGCCTGCCCCTGGACGACCACGTGCTGCGGGTCCTGCGGCACCTGAGGCCGGCGGACGTCGCGGGCATGCGCGGTGCGGGCCTGGCCCGGATGCGCTGGCCGGACGACCCCGGGGTCCGGGCGACCCGCCACGAGCTGCCCGTGGCCGACGTCGAGGAGTGGCTGGGCGCCCCGTTGCCGGAGTTCGACGACCTGGTTCCCGCCGTGCTGCGCTGCTTCACCCTCGAGCCCGGCCCGCTGCCGCGGCGCGGGACCACCCTGCCCGACGGCGAACCCCTCCAGGTCCACGTCGACCTGCTCTGGGTGGCGCCGGACGTGGACCTGGACCACCTCGTCCTGCACCACGCCCCGCAGGACGGGTACGTGCAGGGCTACCTCAGCTGGACGCCGTGGCGGCAGCGGGACGAACCGGAGGACCGCACGACGGACTTCACGAGCGCCGCCGGTGGGCACACGGGGGTGAGCGTCGGCGGCACCCGGATCGGCGTGCAGCGGTTCGAGGGGGGTGTGACGCGGATCGGCTGGGGCCGCCGGGTGGGTGGGGACCTGTTCGGGATCGCCCTGCACGTGCCCCGCGAGCCGCGTGAGGCGCTGGAGTTCCTGCTGCGCGGCCGGAACGTGCCGTGACCGGAGTTCACACGCCCGTTCACACGGCGGCCCCGCACGCTCGTCCTCACCAGTACCGGACCGACCGAGGAGGAACCGTGCCGCTCGTCACCGTCAAGGTCGTCGAAGGGGTCTTCACGACCGAGCAGAAGAAGGAGATGATCTCGCGCATCACCGACGCGGTGGTGGACGTCGAGGGCGAGGCCCTGCGCCCCGTCACCTGGGTCCTCGTGGAGGAGGTCGACAGCGGCCTCTGGGGGATCGGGGGAACGGGGCTCACGACGACCGACGTCCAGTCGTTGCAGGGCCGCGTCCCGGTCCCGCACTGAGAACCGGGAGACCGTGGTGCGGATCAGGTTGCTCGGCCCGCCGTCGCTGACGCCGGGCGCGCGGCCGGGTCCGCACCCGGTGAGCCGGAAGTCGTGGGCGGTGCTGGCCCGGGTCCTCGTCGGCGACCGGCCCCCGTCGCGGCGGGACCTGGCGGAGGAGTTGTTCGGCACCGCCGACGACCCGCTGGCCGCCCTGCGCTGGTCGCTGGCCGAACTGCGCCGGGCCCTGGAGGCACCGGACGCCCTGCGCGGCGACCCGCCCGGGGTGCCGCCCGACCTGGCGTGCGACGCCGCCGACCTCGACGCCGGGACGCTGCCCGACGACGACCTCGGCGGGACGCTGCTGGAGGGGGTGGAGGTCCGCGACTGCCCCGGGTTCGACGCCTGGCTGCTCCTGGCCCGCGCCCGGTGCGCCGCCCGGACCCGGGAGGAACTGCACTCGCGCGCCGTCGCGGCGCTCGGCCGCGACGACGTGGACGCGGCGCTGCCGTTGGCGACCCGGGCCGCGGCGCTGGACGTCCTCGACGAGGAGGCGCAGGAACTCCTCGTGCGCGCCCTGGTCGCCGCCGGCCTGCCCGCGCAGGCGCTGGCCCACCTCGGGGCCTGCGAGGCCCGGCTCGTCCGCGCGGGGATCACCCCGTCGCCGGCGCTGCGGGACGCGGCCCGCACCGCCGTGCCGGTGCGCCCGGCGGTGCGCTCGGCCGCGGCAGCACGGGCCCTGCTCGCCGCGGGGGTGGCCGCGTGCGGGGCCGGCGCCCCCGACGCGGGGGTGGGGACGCTGCGGCAGGCTCTCGCCGAGGCCCGGGGTTCCGGCGACGCGGGGTTGCAGGCCGGGGCCCTGCTCGAGCTCGGACGGGCCCTCGTCCACGCCGTGCGGGGTGCCGACGGGGAGGGTGCTCTCGTCCTGCACCAGGCGCTGCGGGCGGCCGCGACCGCCGGGCGCCCCGACCTGGCCTCGGACGTCCTGCGGGAGAGCGGTTTCGTCGACGTGCAGGCCGGGCGGCACCGGTCGGCGGCGCGCGCACTGGCGCGGGCGCTGCGGCAGGCCGGCGACGACGGCCGGCGCGCGGCGGTCCTCGCCATGCAGGGGATGAACTCCGCCGACCAGGGACGGCACCGGCAGGCGGTCGACCTCCTGCGGGAGTCCGCGCGGCTGGCCGCGACCGTCGGTGACGACCGTCAGCGGTCGTGGTCCCTGGGGGTCCTCGCGCGCTCGGCACTGCTGTCGGGCGACGCCGAGCAGGCCCGCCGGGCGGCGCGCACCAGCCTGCACCTGGCCCGCCGCCAGTCGTGGACGGCGTTCGTCCCCTGGCCCCAGGTCATCGCCGCGCAGGCCGTGGCGGCGATCCAGGGCTGGGCGGCCGTGGGGGAGGAGCTCGAGGAGGCCTTCGCCGCGGCCTGCTCGCTGGGGGACCCGTGCTGGGAGGGGATGGCGGCCCGGGCGCTGGGGGTCGCGGCCCTGCACCGCGGACAGCACGAGCTCGCGGCGTCCTGGGTGGCCGACGCCCGCCGGCGCTGCGACCGGGTGCCGGACCGCTACGTCTGGGTGTCGGCCTACGTCGGCCTGGCCGAGGTGGAGGTCGCCGCGGCCGGCGGGCGCGGGGCGGTGCTCGTCGCGGCGCGCCGGCTGGAGGAGCAGGCCGTCCGCGCGGACCTGCCGGAGTTCGTCGCCTGGGCCCTCGTCCACCAGGTGGAGGCCGGGGACCGGGACCGGCGGGACCTCGCGCGCGACTGCGCGAGGGGTGTGGAGGACCCTGCTCTCCTCGCGCGGGCGGCGGCCCTGGGCGACGACGGATCAGGGCCCGGTGGAGCGCGGCGCGGGAACAAGACGTCGCTCGACGCGTTGAACCCCGTGCAGGGGAGGTGAGCGCCCGGGTGGGCGCGGGTGAGGGGTCGAGCGTGAGCCGACGGGCTGCCGCCGCCTCCACCGCGAAGGCCACCTGGTCACCCCGACCGTGGGCGCGATCTCCCTGGCCCTGGTCACCCGGACCATCGCCGAACAGCTCCGAGAGGCTCGAACATGACTGATCTGCAGTGGCGCGTGGTGCTGGCCGCCGACGAGGCCGGTGTCTCGTACAAGGATGCGATCAAGGCGGACCTGCTGAAGGACCCGCGGGTCAAGGAGGTCCTGGACGTCGGGGTGAACTCCGACACCGACAAGACGGCCTACCCGCACGTGGCGGTGGCCGGGGCGCGCAAGATCGCCGCGGGGGAGGCCGACCGGGGGATCTTCGTGTGCGGGACGGGCATGGGGGTGGCGATCGCGGCGAACAAGGTGCCGGGCATCCGGGCGTCGGTGGCGCACGACTCGTTCTCGGTGGAGCGGCTGGTCCTGTCGAACAACGGCCAGGTGCTGACGTTGGGTGAGCGCGTCATCGGCAAGGAGCTGGCCCGTCGGCTGGCGAAGGAGTTCTTGGGCTACACGTTCGACGAGACGTCCGCGTCGGCGGCCAAGGTCGACGCCATCACCGGGTACGAGACCGCCGCCACGGACGGGGAGACCTCCGCGTCCTCCTGCTGAACCCCTGCGACGGACCCTTGCTGGACCGGTCCTGCGCCCGTGACAGGATGCGGCGCAGGATCGGCGCGAGGAGGCGGGCGTGGGTGGGGTTCGGGAGCTGTTGCTCGGCGTCGACATCGGCACCGGGAGCAGCAAGGGGGTCCTGACGACCCTCGACGGCAGGGTCCTGGCCCGCGCCTCCCGCAGGCACCGGACCGACAACCCCCGCCCGGGCTACGTCGAGCACGACGCCGACGCCGTCTGGTGGGCGGACTTCTGCGCCATCGCGCGTGAGCTCACCGACCGCGCCGGCGACCCGGACGACGCCGCCCACGGCCGCGTCGTCGCCGTCGGCGCCAGCGGCATCGGGCCGACCGTGCTGCTCGCCGACGGGCACGGCCGGCCGCTGCGGCCGGCGGTCCTCTACGGGGTCGACACCCGCTCGGTCGCCGAGGCCGCCGAGCTCGAAGCGCGCTACGGCGCCGACGACCTCCTGCGCCGGTGCGGTTCGACGATGTCCACGCAGGCCGCCGGCGGGAAGCTGGAGTGGCTGCGCCGCCACGAACCCGACGTGTTCGCCCGCGCCCGCCACTTCTTCATGGCCAACTCCTACCTCGCCTTCCGGCTGACGGGGGAGTACGTCCTCGACCAGCACTCGGCCAGCCAGAGCACACCGCTGTACGACCGGCACACCGCCGCGTGGATCGAGGACCGGTGCGCCGAGATCGCCCCGGGCCTGCCGATGCCGCGGCTCGTGTGGCCCTCCGAACGCGTCGGCGCGGTGACGGCCGAGGCGGCGGCGCAGACCGGCATCCCCGCCGGGACCCCCGTCGCGGCGGGGACGTGCGACGCGTGGGCCGAGGCCGAGAGCGTCGACGTGGGGCGGCCCGGGGACCTGATGGTCATGTACGGGTCGACGACGTTCTTCATCGCCGTCACCGACGGCCCGCGGTTCCACCCGTCGTTGTGGGGAACGGCCGGGGTCAGGCCGGGGCAGAACACCCTGGCCGCGGGCATGGCGAGCTCGGGCAGCGCCGTGGAGTGGTGGCGCGAGACCATCGGGTCCCCCGACGTCGCCGAACTCGTCGCCGAGGCCGCCGCCGCGCCGCCCGGGGCCAACGGGCTCGTGGCGCTGCCCTACTTCGCCGGGGAACGCACGCCGTTCGCCGACGCCGACGCCCGCGGCGCGCTGCTGGGGCTGACGTTGCGCAGCACCCGCGGTGAGGTGGACCGCGCGCTGCTGGAGGCGACCGCCTTCGGGGTGCGGCACAACCTCGACGAGATCCGCGCCGCCGGGGTCGACGTCCGCCGCGTCGTCGCCGTCGGTGGCGGGACGGGGTCGGCGTTGTGGCCGCAGATCGTCTCCGACGTGACGGGCCTGCGGCAGGAACTGCCCGCCGAGCGCATCGGCGCCTCGCTGGGCGACGCGAAGTTCGCGGCCGTGGCCCTGGGGGTCGTCGACGTCGACGCGACGTGGAACCGCGTCGAGTCCGCGACCGAACCGGACCCGGTCGCCGCCGAGGTCTACGCCGAGCTGTACCCGACGTACCGGCGGTTGCACGAGGCGACCGCGGAACTGCAGCACCAGTTGTCGGCGCTGGAGCGGCGCACCCGCTGAACCGGCGCCTCAGCGGCGCTCGAAGAGTTCCGCCATGTGGACCTGCTTCTCCAGCACGTCGTTGATCTGCGCCTGCACCGTGTCCAGCTGGCCGATGATGTCGCTGGTGGCGTGGATCCCCGTGCTCACGGACTCGCTGCTGGTCTGGATCCCGGAGATGTGCTCGACCACCTGCTGGGTGGCTGCGGCGGTCTCGCGGGCCAGCTCCTTGACCTCGTCGGCGACGACCGCGAAACCCCGGCCGAGTTCGCCGGCGCGCGCCGCCTCGATCGTGGCGTTGAGGGCCAGCAGGTTCGTCTGGCCCGCGATCTTCGAGATGATCCCGATGACGTCACCCACGGCGCTGGACGCGCTCCCGAGCTGCGCCACGTCCGAGATCATCGCGGCCGAGCGCTCGGTCGCCTCCTGCGCGACGCGCCCCGCGTCGAACGTGGCCTCCCGCAGCTGCGCCACGGTGTCCAGCAGCAGCTGCGCGTTGCGGGCGTCCGACGCGGTGCGGCGCAGCACCGACATCCGCTGCGACACCAGCTGGGCCACGTTGCGCAGGGCCTCGGCGCGCGAGTCCGACAGCTCGATGGTGTCGGTGGTGAAGAAGTCCATCGTGCCCACGACGTGGTCGCCGTCGAGGATCGGGAAGCACACGCCCGAACGGACACCGGCCCGCTGCGCCGCGGGGGCCCGGACGCAGTCGGTCACCTCGGCGAGGTCGCGCACGAACACGAGGTCGCGCGCCCGCCAGGCCCGCCCCGACAACCCGACGCCCTCGGCGAAGGAGGCCGCGAGCGTGACCCGGCGGAACTCCTCGCCCGCCGAGCCGGACTCGAGGCTGAAGCGCAGCACGTCGTCGGTCTCGTCGCGGCCCCAGAAGGATCCGTAGGCCCAGCCGAACGCCGTGCGGACCGTCTCCAGCGCGGTGCGGACCGCAGCCGCCTCGTCGGCGGCCCGCCCGATCTCGGTGACGACGGTGGTGACGGCCTGCCGGTCACCCAGCATCTCCTGCGCGGCGGAACCGGCCAGCGCCTGCCGGCGGGCGAGGGTCGCGATGCGGCCGATGGCCCGCCACTTGTCGTCGCCGAACCGCGGCAGGCCGTGGTCGCTGTAGAACTCCATGACGCCGACGACGTCACCCTCGTCCATCATCGGCACGGCCGCGCCCGCGACCATCCCGGCGCGCTGCGCGGCCTGCCACCGGGCGCACGTCCGCCCGTCGGCGTCGCGCTCGGACGCCTCGACGATGACCGGTCGCTGGCTGGTGGCGGCCTGCTCGACGAGGGTGTGCCGGGCGCTGCCGGGCCCCAGGGTGGTGGACCCGCTCAGCGCGGCGTCCACCACGGTCCCGATCGGCCCCGTCTCGTACGCCAGCGACAGGCGCCCGGAGGCGTCCGGCACCCAGCGGGCCCCGTAGGCCAGTTCCAGGGCGCCGACCATCGCGTCGGTCAGCTTGACCCGTGCGTCCTGCGCGTCGGCCACCCCGCCGTCGAAGGCGATGAGCACCTGCTCCAGGGCCTCCACGTCGCGCGGGACGCGCAGGGGGCTCTGGGCGGCCGGGCCACGGCGACGGGACATCCGGGGAACTCCTCACGACACGGGGCGGGTCGAGGCTCCATCGACGGACCGGTCCAGGACCTGAGACCGCGGTCCAGGACCGGCCGAGCTGCGCGCGGCCGCCAGGGTGAGGTGCGCGATGCGCTGGGCCGCGCGGCCGTCGCCGTAGGGGGACGGCAGCGTCGCCAGCCGTCCGGGCCAGCCGGGACGGGTCTGCCGGGCCAGGGCCCCGGCGATGCCGTCGACGTCGGTGAGGACCGCGAAACCCGCCTCGACGCTCTCGGGGCGCTCGGTGCTGCGGCGCACCACGACGAGGGGTTTGCCCAGGACGGTGACCTCCTCCTGCACGCCCCCGGAGTCGGACACCAGCACGAGCGCCTCGGCGGCCAGGGCGAGGAACGTCGCGTGGTCGGTGGGCGCCAGGGCGCGCACCCCGGCGGGGACCTCGATCCCGAAGGACCGCAACCGCGACCGGGTGCGCGGGTGCAGCGGCAGCAGGACGGGTAGCCCCAGGGACCCCAGGCCGGTCAGCAGACCCCGCAACCGCTCCTCGGTGTCGGTGTTCTCGGGGCGGTGGACGGTCGCGAGCACGAACCGCCCGGCCTCCACCCCGAGGTCGGCGAGCAGCGCGGCCCGCTCGGCGGCGGTCGGCAGGGCCCGGGTCGTCGCCTCCACCACGGGGTTCCCCGTCAGGTGCACGGCCGTGGGGTCCGCCCCGGCCCGCAGGAGGTTCTCGACGTTCTGCGGCGTCGGGCAGCAGTGCACGTCGGCCACCGCGCCGATGACGAGCCGGTTGACCTCCTCGGGCATCGCGCGGTCGTGGCTGCGCAGTCCGGCCTCCACGTGCACGACGGGGATGCCCAGGTAGTGCGCGGCCTGGGCGCCGGCGTTCGCGCTGTTCGTGTCGCCCTGGACGACGACGGCGTCGGGGCGCCGTTCGTCGAGGAGGCCGGTGAGGGCGTCCAGCATCGTCGTGAGCTGCGCCGCGCGGGACCGGCCCCCGACGCCGTCCAGCACCGCGGCCGGGCGGGGGAGCCCGGTGGCGGCGAAGAACACGTCGCTGAGTTCGGGGTCGTAGTGCTGGGCCGTGAAGACGGTGCCCGCCGACGCGCCCAGGGCGTGCACGACGGGGGCCAGTTTGACGATCTCGGGGCGGGTGCCCAGGACCACGTCGACGCGCAGGTCCTCCCGGTCGCTCATGCGGTTCACCGTCCGTCCGTCAGGCCGTCGAGGAGTCGTTCGCGATTCCGGAACACCGCCCAGCCGATGACGCCGAGCATCCCGGCGGCCAGCGGGATGCCGTGGACGGGTACGGCGGGGGTGGGTTTGGTGGGGCCGCAGTCCACGAGCCCCAGCTTCAGGCTGACGGCAGGGCCCAGGACGGTGAGTTCGAGCGCGCTCGAGGTGATCGCCCCGTTCGCGGGCGTGGTCTGCAGGTTCGTCCCGAGACGCACCAGGCTCAGCACGTCGAGGCTGGAGTTCACCGTCGGGGTCGCGCTCAGGTCGGCGAGCTTCGTCTCGGCTCCGAGCACACCGAGGGTGTAGACGCTGGCCCCGACGAGCGACGCGCCGGCGCTGCGGGCCCCGTTCGGCCCGGCGGTGCACCGGGCGGTGATGGCGGTGGCCCTGATCCGCAGCGCACCGGGCACCTCGACGACCACGCCACCGGCGCCGGGGGTGACCGTGCAGGCGCCCGTCGGCCCGATGCTCACGGCGCCCCCCGCACCGACGACCCCGGCGCAGGCCGCGGCGGTGCCGTCGGCGAAGGCCTTGGCCTGCTGCACGAGCACCCCGGCCTTGACGTTCGGCTGCGTCGGGTCGACGGCCAGCACCGGCGTCACGGGGTTGCCGCTCGTCTGGTCGGTGGTCCCGTCGTAGGCGGCCGTGGCCGTGCCCGACGTGGCCGAGCTGCCGGCCAGCGTCAGCGAGGCTGCGGTGGCCGAGGACAGGGTGCTCCACGCGCCGGCCGCGGCCGGGCCGGTCACGCCGAGCAGCAGCCCGAGCGCGGCCCCGACGCCCACGAGGCCGCGTCCGATCCAGGTCGATCCCCGTGCGGCGCAGGTCGTCCTGATCATCGTGCGTCCTCCCGCCCCTCGGCGTGCGTCTCGTGCGTGTCCCCCGCCCCGACGAGGACCGGTGCCCCGTCGTGCGTCGTGACCTCCGTGCCGGCGTGGCCGGCGTCGTGGGCGGTCTTCTTCCAGTCGTGGCGCCCGCGCAGGACGCGGACGAGGGCCCACCACACGGCCAGCTGCAGCAGGTAGCCGTAGAGGATGTTGGCCACGCCCAGCCGGACCGCGCGGCCGTGGCTGATGCCGCTGCGGGTGCGCATCCGGTACAGCGGTCCCCACACCGCGTGCGGCAGCGCGCCGAAGAGGACGGCCAGCGGCAGCACGCCCCAGGCGCCGGCGACCCACCAGGCCGTGGGACCGCCGCCGGTGGTGGCGGCGTAGTGGACGTCCAGGCCCAGGGCGAGCGGGAAGACGACGCTGCCGGTGATCTGCGACCACGGCACGCACAGGTAGTAGGCGATCTCCAGCGCCGCCGGCAGCGGCACGTTCGGCGAGCTGAGGACGCGCCACAGGTAGCGCATGCACTGCATCCCGCCCTGGGCCCACCGGCTGCGCTGGCGGATGAGGGGACGCAGGGCCGTCAGCCCGACCTGCGAGACGTAGGTGTCGTCGCAGTACTCCGTGCGGCCGCCGGTGAGCAGGACGTGCAGCCCCAGCTCGAAGTCCTCCAGCAGCGCCCCGTGCCAGGGCGTGCCGTGCTCGAGCGCGATGCGGTCCAGGGCCGCCATGCGGGTGAACTGGCCGTTGCCGCCCATCCCGACGCTGCCCGTGCGCCGCCGCAGGACCTGCATCGCGGCGATCGGGCCGGTGAACTCCAGGTCCTGCAGCTGGATCAGCAGGGGGTCGCGGCGCGGTGGGGCGTGGACGGTGGCGGGGTCGAACACGCTGCTCAGGTCGTCGAGGTCGGTGCTGACGAGGGCGTCGACGTCGCAGGTGACGCGCACCTGCACCTGGACGGCGGCCACGTCGGGGTCCCCGAACATCGCTGGGCCGCTGATGAGGTCCGGGCACAGGCGGTCCAGCCGGGCGTCGGCGTCGAGGATGCCCACGAGGACCCGGGACCGGTCGGTGCCCGGCGGCAGTTCCGCGTCGATGGCCCGCCACGCGTGGTTGAGGGCCGGTCCCTTGCCCTGCTGGGCGTCGGGGTGGCGGCGGGTCAGGACCCGCACGGCCGCGAACTCCTCCTCGAGGGCGGCGAGCAGCCGGGGGGTCGCGTCGGTCGAGGCGTCGTCGACGCACCACAGCCGGGCCCGGGGGAAGGTCGTCACCAGGTGGCGGACGGTGCCGGTGATGACGGCTTCCTCGTTCAGGCACGGCACCACGAAGTGCAGGTCGTACTCGTCGGGGTCGCCGGGCAGGGTGTCGCGGCGGCGCACGAAGGGCCGCAGGATGCACAGGACGTAGACCAGGAAGCTCACGCACAGCAGGAACGCGCCGGTGTTCAGCAGCGCCAGGTACCAGCGGGGGTCATTCATGGTGAGCTCCCGCCCGGGTGAAGGTGCCGCGCAACAGGACGCCGAGGTAGGCGACACCGGCCAGGACGACCCCGAAGGTGCTGATGGTCGTGCCCACGAACACGTGGGTGTAGGAGTACCCGGCGTCGGGTCCCCAGGTGGCCATGCCGAGGGCGATGGTGAGCAGCCGCAGCTGGTTGAAGGCCACGACCGTGGTGATCGCCGTGGTCAGACCCGCCAGGGCGCGCAGGACGGGGACCCGCCGGATGCTCACGAGGACGGCGGTGCCCGCGAAGAACGGGACGATGAGGAACGCCACGGTGCAGCCCAGGGTGACCTGGTACCCGGTCCAGTTCCCCTGGACGCTGAAGAGGACGACGCTGCCCAGGTGGTGGGCGTCGGACAGGCCGGCCGCCCGGGCCAGCGCGGCCGAGACGGCCGCCTCGGTCTCCTGCACCCGGTGGGCCAGGACGAACAGCGCGACGAGCACCGCGAGGCTGCCGAGCGCCAGCACCGGCCGCACGAGACCCACGTCCAGGCTGGCCGCCCGGTCCGGGGCGACCCACCGCGGGTCCAGGGCGTCGAAGGCCCGCTGCGCCTGCGCCTCGTACTCGGCCGAGGTGCCGTCGGCCGGCGCAGCCCCGCGGCGCCCGCGCACGTTCACGCCGTGGCGGGGGCTCGGCGGACGGACATCAGCCGGCGTTCGGCCTGCCGCCACGCCCCGGGCAGTCCGTCGGCCGGCTCCCGCACGGCCCAGCCGGAGGTGAACATGCAGCCGGAAGCCAGGACGGCGCTCTGCACGGCGTCGGCCGTGGCCCGCAGCTCGCGCTGGTCGTCGGCGGTGCACAGGACCCCGAGCTGACGGCCGTCCAACCGCACGACGCTGCCGCGGCCGGCCAGCGCGGACGCGGCGGCGGCCGCGGCCCGGCGCACCGGGCCGACGCTGCGCGTCGCCCCCAGGTCCAGCAGCAGCACGCCCGAGGGGGCGGCGTAGGCGTGGGCGCGCTGCTCCTCGCGCTGGAGCAGGAAGCCCCAGCCGCGCCGGTCGGCGAGCCCGGTGAGGTCGTCGCCGCGCTGCTGCGCGACGCGGTGGTCGGCGGTCCGCTGCGCCGGCAGCTCCGCCAGTTCCGCGCTCAGGAGCCCGGACAGCCACCCGGCGTGCTGCTCCATCACGCGCAACCAGGACCGCACCCCGAAGCCGTCGGTGTCGAGGGGGTCGCGCGAGAGCCCGCACACCGTCCCGAGCAGCTGGTCCCCGGGACCCAGGAGCGGGACGCCGGTGTACCCGCGGACGCCGAAGACCCGGCCCATGCGCCGGTCCGCGTAGTCCGGCACCGCGCTGACGTCGGCGACCAGGCGGGCACCGCCCTGGCCGACCATGGTGCGGCACAACGTCTCGTCCCAGCGCATCGTCTGCCCGGCCACGGCGACCTCGGACCGCACGGCGAGCAGGGTGTAGTGCGGCTCGACGACGCGGCTGACGAGCCAGGTGCCCAGCGGCAGCCGGGCCCGGAGGTCCTCCAGCGTCTGGGCGGCCGCGTCCGCGAAGGTCGGCGTCGGCGCGTCGACGACGTCCGCCGCCGGCTCCGGCGCCGCGGGGGTCTCACTGGCCTCGAGGGGGAACAGCTCGAGCTGGTCACCGGCCCCGGGGTGCTGCTCGACGCCGACCGTGTCGCCGGACCCGTCGGCAGGGTCGTCGGCGAGGGCCACGGCAGCAGCCGCCTGCCCCGGTCCACGGTCCGGGACCGGGGCGTGGACCGGGGGTCGGGTGACGTCGACGGCCCTGTGCTGCACCTGCTGACCCGCCCACCGCTTCCACCGCATGCCGTCCCCCGAGCCGTTGTCCGTTCCTGCAGGACTGTTCGGCGTGGAGCCGGAAATGCTTAACCATGTCTGATTAGTCAGCTAGTTGAGGGGTGGAACGACCTTCCGCCACCGCGAGGAGGGGAGCCGTGGGGGGCGGGACCAGCAGCGCCTCCACGCGGGAGCGCAGGCCGCCGGGCAGCCGGGCCGCGCGCTCCCGCGCGTCACCCGGCAGGGCGATCAGCTCGGCCAGGGCTGAGACCTCGAGCTGGTCGCCGGTCACGACGTGCCCCGTCTCGCGGCCGGCCTCGTCGTCGGCGACCACGGCGTCGGCCAGCACGGCGGTGACGGGGTCCTCGCCGGGGGGCAGCTCGTCGCCCCACAGGGCCTCCAGCGCGTACCGGACGGCACGGGCGCGCCGCAGCACGTCCTCGCCCCCGTCGCCCGTGCGGGGGGCGACCGGTTCTTCGTGCACGGGACCGCCCCTCCGGCCACGTCCCGTGCTCGGGCCCACTGGCCACTGCTCGACCTCGGACGACCACGTATATCGGGAGCGGGTTCCGGTGGCAACTCCGTGCGTGGCGTCCGCACGTCCCCGGCCGGCGGTGGTCCGGTCATGGAGGTGCCCATCGATGCTTTGCCGGGCAACGGCTCTGGCGTCACCCGGTCCCTGGGGTTCAAGCGTGCTCCCACCGTGCCCGATGATTGTCCGGAACGTGACCGGGTGGTGCTGGACCAGCACCGCGATCCGGGGTGGACCTCTGGAGGGAGCACGAAGCATGCGGGCCGACGGCACGGTGGACCTGGCGGCGGAACTGTGGCCGCACCTGCTGGACGCGATCGCCTCGGGCGAGCACCGCATGGTCCTGGAGTCGGCCAGCGGTGGCCGCGTCGTCCTGATCTCCGAGCGCGAGGTCCAGCGGCTCGAGGAGCAGGCCCGTGCCGGCCGCCCGGCGTCCCGCACGATCCTGACCGCCCGCGAGACCGAGATCCTCCTGCTCGTCGAGGCGGGTCTGAACGGTGCGCAGATCGCCACCCGGCTCGGGCTGTCGACGAACACCGTCGCCCAGCACCTGTCCAGCGCCCGCCGCAAGTACGGGCTGCGCAGCAGCGCCGCCGCGGCCACCGCAGCGCGTCAGGCCGGGCACCTGCCCGACGCGAACCGTGGGGAATCAACTAGTTGACCCTCTCAAGGCAACTAGCTGGTCCGTCGATGGAGGGAACACCCGTCGACGAGGTCAGGAGCCAGCGTGGAACGAGTCACCGCACACCGCGGCACCCCCGCCCGGGCCGCGGTCCCGCTCGCCCTGCTGACCGGCCTGCTGACCGGCCTGCTGACCACCCTGCTGACGGGGTGCGGCGCGGCCACCTCCGCGGGGGCCGAACTGCCCACCGGCTCGGTCGCGGTCGGGACGTGCAAGCTCAAGACCACCGCCGAGGAGGTGGTGGCGCTCAGCGACACCTCACCGGCCGTCGCCTGCAGCAGCCCGCACACCTTCCAGGCGTACGCCCTCGGCCGACTCGACCCCGCCGTCGCCGCCCTCGGTCCCGAGCGTCCCGTCTCGGAGATCCTGACGGCCCGCAACGCCGACGTCTGCCCCCTGACGGTGCGCGACTTCCTGGGGGCCGATCCCCTGGACAGCCAGTGGGGGCTCAGCGTCTTCGCGAAGTACCCCACCCGCGCCGAGTGGCGGCGCGGGGAGCGGACCGTCGTGTGCGACCTCGTCGCCGACGCTCCCGTCGGCGTCGTCCCCACCCTCGGCGTCTCCCTGGAGGGCGTCTTGCGCCACGACGACTCCGCCCGGTTCCGGCTCTGCTCGCGGGACGAGCGACTGCTCACCTGCGACCAGCCGCACACCGCCGAACGGGCCGGGGACGTGCCCGTCGGAGCCACGGCCGGCGAGGAGGCGGCGTGCACCGCCAACGGCCTCGCCTACACCCGCAGCGCCGCGCCGCAGGGCTGGCGGCCCACCGTCGTCCACCGCGACGGCGCCGCCCAGTGCTGGCTCACGGCCCTGGAGGGCCCGCGAACGGGCACCCTGCGCGGTGGGCTGGTGGCCCGGTGAGACCGACGAGCCCGTGGCGCGCCCTCGCGGGGCTGGCGGCGCTGTCGACGACGTTCCTGCTCGTGCGGATGCTCGGCGGCGGTCTCGTCGGCATGAGCGACCAGGGCGACGGCACCCGGCTGCTGTGCCAGCTCGGGCTCGCCCAGGACCACCCCTACAACACCTCGACCCGGGACTACCTCCACCCGGTGTGGTTGAGCCACACCTGGTACGGCGAGGACTGCGGGGCCGACGGCGAGCCCTACCGCTCCACCCAGCTCTGGTTCGCGTGGGTCGCCACCCGCCTCACCCACCTGTTCACCCCCGTCGACGGCCTCGACCTGCGGGTCATGGCCGTCTTGTTCAGCGTCGTGGTGGGCTGCCTCGTCGCCGGTCTCGCCGTGCTGCTGGTGCGCGGCGCCGGCGCCCGCGTCCTCGTGACGGCCGCTCTGCTGCTCGTCGTCGGGGACGGGGCGTTCGCGGGGTACTTCGCCTCGGCCTACTCCGAACCGGCCGCCTTCGTCGGCGTGCTCGCCCTGCTGGTCGCGGTGATCCTGCACCTGCGCGCCGACGTCGTCCGGGTGCCGCACCTCCTGCTGCTGGCCGCCGCGGCGATGTTCACCGTGACCACCAAGACCCAGAACGCGGCCTTCCTGCCCGCCGTCCTGCTCGTGCTGCTGCTGCGGCCCGTCGGCACCGACCCCGGCCCCCCGCTCCCGCGGCGCCGGCGCAGCTGGCGGGAACTGCCGGGCCGGGTCCGGGCCGGGTTCGCGCCGCGGTTGCCCGCCCTGGTGACCGCAGCCGCGCTCGTGCTCGGGTCGGGGCTCTACCTGCAGGCGCAGCCGCAGCGGTTCACCACCCAGAACGACTACGCCGCCGTCTTCGTCGAGATGCTCCCGCACAGCCCCGACCCCGAGGCCGACCTGCGGGCCCTCGGCCTGCCCGCGGTGTGGACCGCCTCCTCCGGCGTGCCGATCGGAGCCCCCGGCAGCGCCGCGAACTCGCTGGCCTTCGCCGACTTCGACGAGCGCGCCGGGCTGGGTTCCCGGCTCGGGGTGTACGCCCGCGATCCCCAGCGGCTGCTGTCGATGGCCGGCCGGGGGCTGGAGGCCATGGGCGTCCTGCGGGCCGACTACCTGTACTCCTACCCCGCGGACGCCGGCCGGGGCCCCGAGCAGCAGGAGTGCCGCGTCTGCGTCCTGCAGACCGTCTGGACCACCGCCTTCGACGAGACCCCCGACGTGCTCCTGCTCGTCCTGGCGCTCGCGGTCGCCGCGTGCGTCGTGCTCGCCTGGACGGCGCGGCACAGCCCGCGTGCGCGGGCGGCGGGCGGAGCCGGGGTGTTCCTGGCCGTCGGCGCCGCCGGGCAGTTCTGGGTGGCGCTGCTGACCGACGGCGCTTCCGACCTGATCAAGCACCTCGTCGTCGCGGACTTCTGCGTCGCCCTGGTGTTCGCGACCACCGTCGCCGCGGTGCTGGCCGTGCGCGAGGACACCCGCGAACCCGTCGTCTGACGCTCTGCGGCGCAACGGCCCGCGGGGAACGCGAGCCCCGTCGGGGAGTTCCGCGGGCCACCGCGCCGACCGGGCGAGCGCCGGTCACGATGGGCGGGTGAGGCTGTCGGAGCGGGACGTGGCGTGCTGGTTGCTGAAGTCCGCGGGCTGGCCGGCGGAACTGCCGCGCCACCCGGACACCCCGGTGCGGGTGCGCCGCTGCCTGCGCCCGACGTACCGGCTGGACCTCCTGCGACCCGGCCAGCCGTGCGTGCTGTGGGTCAGCGGTCGCGTCGACCCCGGCGTGGCGGCCGTCGGACGGCTGACCTCCCCGGCGCAGGGGGAGGGGCCGGACGCCGGGGTGCACGTCGAACTGTTCGTGCTGGCGACCGTGGTCCCGCGACCCGACCTGGTGGCCGACCCCCGGTTCCGCACCGCCGAGGTCGTGCGGATGGCGGCCGGGAGCAACCCCTCCTACCTGGACGCGGTCCAGTTCTCCGCCGTCCTGGACCACCTCGGTCCCGACGCGCCCGCCGGGTGGCCGCCCCGGCCGTGACGGTCGCGGAACGGTCGCGGAACCGTTCCGGTACGCACCGGGGCGGGTTCCCGGTCGCGCACCCCGCACCGCCGTGCTTCAGTTGTCGCACAGGGAACGCGGCG